>NZ_JRMK01000013.1:0-45040 GCF_000972925.1 Mycobacterium sp. UM_Kg1
ATGTGTATAAGAGACAGGACGACACCATCGCGGTGTTCAGCCACGGCGGCGTGATCAACGTGGTGCTGCACCAGATTCTGGGCACTCAGCGGCTGCTGTCGTTTCCCATCGACTACGTGTCGATCACCCGGCTGCTGTACTCCCGGTCGGGGCAGGCCGCGGTGGCGTCGACGAACGGCACCGAGCACGTGTGGGACCTGCTGCCCCGCAACCAGGCCCGGTTGCCCGGCGGACAGCACGCCGCGGGCTGAGCGGCGGGTTACCGCTGAGCCGCGATGTTGCGCTTGGCTACGCGCCGCAGCTGGAAGATCCGCGCGGTGCCGACCAGGGCGGTCAGCAGGCCGCCGCTGATCGCGGCCAGCAGGATCGCCACCCCCTTCGGCAGGCTCCAGGTCCAGGCGAAAAATGCCAGGTCCACCGGTCCGGTGTTCTGCATGATGAACACCAGCAACACGATCAGGACCAGGAACCCGGCGATCAGCGCGCTCCACAGCGCACCGGCACGGGTGAACGGCATCGACGCCGGCGGCGGCGGTGTACTGGGCTGGCCCTGCGGGTCGACGGGCATTGTCGAGTCGCTGCTCATAGGGACATCTTGCCCGTTGGGCGCCCGAAATGAATCGGATCTTGCGGGTTTGCGCACCGGGGGCCGGTCTGCGGACCGTGGGCCGGTCCCTTACGGTGGGCTGATGAGCGCAGCCCCCTCCGGCCCGTGGCCGGCGATTTTGACCTGGCGGGCGCCCGACGCCCCCCGGATGGAGTCGGTGCGGGTGCAGCTCTCGGGAAACCGGATCAGGGCCAATGGCCGGATCGTGGCCGGAGCCACCGCCGAGAACCCCGCGTTCGGTGCCTATTACGACCTGCACACCGATGAGTCCGGCGCCACCAAACGGCTGGGGCTGACCGTCACGCTCGCCGAACGGGAACGTCAGCTGGTGATCGCCCGCGACGAAGAGAACATGTGGCTCATCACCGATGCCCGAGGACAGACCCGCGCCGGGTACGACGGCGCCCTGGACGTCGACATGCTGTTCAGTCCGTTCTTCAACACCCTGCCGATCCGGCGGGCCCGGCTGCACGAGCGGGCGGCGGCGATCACCTTGCCCACGCTGTACGTGAACCTGCCCGAGATGTCCGTGGTGGCGGCGACCGCCAGCTACAGCAGTGCCGGCCCCGGAGCAGGGATCAAGGTGACCACCCCGGGAACCGACGCGCGCGGCACCACCTTGACCGTCGACTCCGAGGGGTTCGTCATCGACTATCCCGGGTTGGCAACGCGGATCTGATCCCCCCGCCGGCCCGGCCCGCGGCGGCCAGCTCCCGGCGCCAGTCCACGGCCCCGACCACGACCGTGACGATCTCACTGCGCGGGAAGTTGTCGTAGCGCGTGCGCGCGGCATGTCCCTTGTTGACCAGTTCGGCCACCGAATCCGACGCCGACAGCGAGTCGCGCGCATCGCACAGCAGCGCGATGGCGCGGTCCAGCGCCGGCAGCAGTCGTCGCCAGTTGGCCTCGCACATCGCCCGGACCAGGTCCGGTGCCGTCCCGGCTACCCGGGTGCCGTCCCGGAATGATCCGGCGGCCAGCGCGAACGCCAACGGGACGTCGGCTGCGGTGACGGCCAGCGCCTCGGCCAGCAGATGCGGCAGATGGGAGATGGCGGCTGCGGCGGCGTCGTGCTCCTCCGAGCGTGCGGGCACCGCCACCGAACCGCAGTCCAGAATCAGGTCCAGCACCGTGGTGAACACCGCCGGATCCACATGGTCGTCGACGCTGATCACCCACGGTGCGCCCTTGAACAGATCTGCGTGCCCGGCCGGCCAGCCGGAGTGGGCGGTGCCGGCCATCGGGTGACCGCCGACGAAACGGGCCTGCAGTCCGGCGGCGGCGATCTCGTCGAGCACCGGGCTCTTGACGCTGGTGACATCGGTCAGGGGGCAGTCGGGGGCGAGCCGGGCGATGGGGCCGAGCAGCATCGGCAGCGCCGGCACCGGCACCGCGATCACGATCAGGGCGCCGGTGTCGGCGGCGCGCGTCAGGGCCGTCTCCAGCTCGGTGGTGGCGTCGAAGCCGTCGGCGATGGCGGCGTTCACCCCGTCTGCCGACCGGTTGTAGCCGAACGCGGTGCGGCCCGCGGCGGCGGCCGCGCGCAACACCGAGCCGCCGATCAGTCCGAGCCCCAAGACACACACCGGAGTTTTCACTGTGCTTTCCGCCACTTGTCCAGGTTGGCACACGCTGGTCAAGGGCGGGGACGGCGACTACCGTAGGCGCCCATGGAAGCGCAGGGTCCGTCCACGCAGGACCGTTCAGCCGGCACGCTGGACGGTTTCGGGGTGGCCGTTGTGCGGGAAGACGGCCGGTGGCGTTGCACGTCGATGCGCGCCGCGGCGTTGACCAGCTTGGCCGGGGCGGAGACAGAGCTGCGCGAGTTGCGAAGCTCGGGCGCGGTGTTCGGCCTGATCAACGTGGACCACGAATTCTTCGTGATCGTGCGCCCTGGTCCGGCCGGTACCCGGCTGCTGCTCTCGGATGCCACGGCCGCCTTGGACTATGACCTGGCCGACGAGGTGCTCGAGGCGATCGACGCCGATATCGACGCCGACGACCTGGAGGATGCCGACCCGTTCGAGGAGGGCGACCTGGGGGTGCTCGCCGACATCGGGCTGCCCGCCGCGGTGCTCAGCGTCATCCTGGACGAGGCCGACCTGGCAATCGAGGAGCAGCTGCACCGGATCGCCATCGAGATGGGATTCGACGACCAGCTCAGCGCGGTGCTGCCGCGGCGCCGTCGGTGACCGGCCCGCCCAGCGACGAGGACCTGATCCGCGCGGCCCTGGTGGCTGCCGGGCAGGCCGGGCCCCGCGACGTCCCGGTGGGAGCGGTGGTGGTGGGTCCCGACGGCACCGTACTCGCCCAGGCGGCCAACGCCAGAGAAGCGCTGGGCGACCCCACCGCGCACGCCGAAATGCTGGCTATTCGCGCGGCGGCCGCCGTGCTGGGCGACGGTTGGCGGCTGACCGGCGCCACCCTGGCCGTCACGCTGGAGCCGTGCACCATGTGCGCGGGCGCACTGGTGGCCGCGCGGGTGGCCCGGCTGGTGTTCGGGGCGTTCGAACCCAAGACCGGCGCGGTCGACTCGCTGTGGGACGTGGTGCGCGATCGTCGGCTCAACCACCGGCCCCAAGTGCGCGGCGGGGTGCTGGCCGCGGAGTGCGCTGCACCACTGGAGGCGTTCTTCGCCCGGCAGCGATTGGGCTGAGAGCCCCTTTGTTGGGTACGCTGTCCCGCGGTGGCGTGTCCGAGCGGCCTAAGGAGCACGCCTCGAAAGCGTGTGTGGGGTAACCCCCCACCGAGGGTTCAAATCCCTCCGCCACCGCCACGTGAGAAATCACATCGGTCACGGATTTCCCCGGCTTCGTGCCGGGGTTTTCTGTTGGTCCTGTCGACGGTTCGGTGGGGTCATCGCGGCCGGTCCACCGAATAGGTCCCGGCGTCGTCGGCGAACTCCACCAGCACCTGGCGCAGGGCGCCGTTGACCAGCACCGTGCAGGTGAAGCCGGTGCCCCTGCGCACCGTCGGGTTGACCCCGTTGTTGCATCGGACGTCGGTCACGTCGTCGCGGCCGTAGCCGTTGATCGGGTCGGTCAGCACCCGGCGGACACCGTCTTGGGCGGCCCGCACGTCGAGTTGTATCTGCTCGGATTCGCCGACGGCGGCGCGCAGCACCCACGCCAGCAGTACACCGAGGGCGAGCAGCGCGGTGACGCCGGCGGTGATCAGCAAGGTCCGGTTCGACGGGCGCTGCAGGTCGGGTTGCTGCGCGGCGGCATCCGGGGAGATCTGCGCGGGCCGCGGACGCGGCGCGGGTGTGATTGGCCGCGGGCCCGGCGGCGGCCGGTGCGTCCGCGGTGGCGGTGCCGGTCGGCGGAACTCCAGATACCAGGGTTGCTCCGGCGGGCGTGGGCGCTGGTTTGCGGGCCCGGTCGGTCGGTGTGGTTGCTGCGGCGGCCGCGGAATCGGCCGCCCCTGGGGCGGCTTGCGCGGATCTTCCGGACCGTTCATGGCCTGCCGCTCATCCCGGGAACCGCTCGAAGCAGCCGTCGACGTCGCCGTAGAGCCCGGAGCGGAACGCGAGGATGCGGGTGAAACCCGCCGGTACGGTGTCGTCATTGGCGTCGCTGGCGACGATCCCATTCATCAGCAGACCGGTGACCGCCTCATCGAGGTCGCCGCCGGCCAGCATCAGACCCGGGCCGGCGGACACCGTCATCGGCTCGGCCATCCGGCGTTGGGCCACCCCGCTCAGACATGCGGTCCGCAACGCCGCCGCAGCCGACTCCAAGCTGACCTCGCGTTCCCGTTGCACCGCCAGCGCGTAGCGTGACGTCACGGCCGACAAGCCGGTGTTGTCGCCTTGGGGCATACCGAGGGTCGATTGGTCCGTCGGTGCGCTGAGCTCCTGCAGGCCGGCCATGTCGACGACGATCAGGTTGGACTCCGGGCAGTAGGCCACCGGGTCGGCGTGGTGGCCGCTGGGGCATTTGCCCGAGGTGGCCAGGTCCGGCGGGCGGGCCAGGCCGAAGATCTGGCCGAGCTGTTCCATCAGGGTCGACAACACCGACTCGTCGATCGTGAGGTCGCTCTGGGGACTCCGCGAATCGAACAGCGAGCCCGGCAGGTTGCCCCGGCGCTTGCGGACCTCGTCCATGGTGATCGCGGCGCACATGTCCGCACCGCCGTCGAAACCGGTCTGGAAGGCGCCGACCCGGTCCAGCGCGGTGCCGTGTTCATCGGAGACCGACACCGGATTGTCCGCCGTCGACACCGGGTCGCGGATCACGATCAAACCGGCCAGCACGTGGTTGAGGCCGTCGCCGGTGCTCAGCTGCAACCGGGGGGAATCGCCTGCCGCCACCCACCGCAGGTACACCCCGGCGAAACAGTCGGCCTGCTGCTCGCGGACCAGGGTGCGCGTCAGCGGGTTGACGGTACCGGCCATGTGCTGCAGGGCATGGCCGTATTCGTGCGCCAGCGTGCCGCTGATCGCCATGTCGCCGAAGTACTTTCGCGCCGTGGGCAGAAATTTGGCGCGGTCCCAGGCGAGGGTGTCGGGCTTTCGGCAGTACATCGCGTTCGGCAGGTGGTAGACGTCGCCGCCGCACACCGGCGGGCCGTCGGGATCGGTGGAGTCGTAGGACATCAGCGTCGAGACCGGCGCGAAGCGCCCCGGCAGTATCTGCGCGTAGTGCTGCGTCCAGAAATCCTCGATGTCGTCGATGGCCAGCAGCGACAACCGGTCGATCTGCCCGCCGTCGCTGTTGTGCACTCGGGCGGTGACGGGGCCGATCTCACCGCGCGGCCCGCTGGGGCCTTCCGCGGTGGGCAGACCGCCGACCCGTCCGGGGTCGTACAACATTGCCATCGCGTGGCCGGCGATCACCGTCGGTGTGGTGGTCTCGGCGCAGGAGCACAGCGCCGGCAGCAGGGCCGCCACCCCGAGAAGTGGTGCGGCCATTCGGTGGAATCTGCGTCGCAGCATTCTCACCTGCTCAGGTAGGCCACGATTCCGGTGGCGACGGCCGCGGCGTACTGCGCTCGCCCGTCGGCACTGTCGAGCAGCGCCGCGTCCTGCGCGTTGCGCATATTGCCCAGTTCGATCAGCACCGCCGGATATTCGGCCAGGTTCAGCCCGGCCAGATCCGCCCGCCCGTAGAGGCCGTCGGTACCCAGGTAGCTGGAGGGCGGAATCCCGGCGGCACTCAAGGCATCCCGGATGTCGCCGGCCAACGCCAGGGCCGGGCCGGACTGGGCGTCGTTGAGCGGCGGGCTGGAGTAGTTGACGTGAAAGCCCCGGCCCGCGGCCGGCCCGCCGTCGGCGTGAATGGACACGATCGCGTCCGGGCGCGCGGCGTTGGCGGCGGCGGCCCGAGCGTCGATACACGCGGCGGGCGAGGAGTCGTCGGCGCGGGAGAGCTCGGTGTGCACGCCCAGGCTCTCCAGCTGCGCCCGGATCCGGTTGGTCACATCCCAGTTCAGGCTGTGCTCGGGGTAGCCGGCGTCGGTGGCGGTGCCGCTGGTCTGGCAGGGCTTGGTGCCGCCGCGGCCATTGGGAACCTGCCGGGAACTCGAGGCGTCGCTGACGCCGCTGTGCCCCGGGTCCAGAAACACCGTCTTGCCGGCGACGTCGGCGTCGGGGTAGGCGGTGGGCGCAACGGTGCCGGCCGCGAGGAAGCACGCGGCCGAGGCGACACAGACAACGGTCCGGCGACGCACGGGCCAAGACTAGCAAGCGGGCACCGGTCGGGCCGGGGTCTAATGGATCGATGCAGCTGATGTCACCGCTCGATTCAGTCTTCCTCCTGACCGAGACGCGTGAGCATCCGATGCACGTCGGCGGGCTGATGCTGCTGGAGCCGCCGGAGGGCGCCGGGCTGGAGTTCGTCGGCGAGCTGTACCGGGACCTGCTGGGCTCCCGGGACCTGCAACCCGCTTTCCGCAAGCGCCCGGCCTCGCCGCTCGGCGGGGTCTCCAGCGTGGCCTGGGCCTTCGACGACGTCGACGAGGTCGACCTGGAGTACCACGTGCGGCGTTCAGCGCTGCCGGTGCCGGGCCGGGTGCGCGACCTGCTGGAGCTGACCTCACGGTTGCACGGCAGCCTGCTCGACCGGCACCGCCCGTTGTGGGAAGCCCACGTGGTCGAAGGCCTCAACGACGGCCGGTTCGCCGTCTACGTCAAGGTGCACCACAGCCTGATCGACGGAGTCTCGCTGCTGCGGCTGCTTGGCCGCACCCTCTCGACCGACCCGCGCGATCCCCAACTGCGGACCCCGTGGACGGTCCGGCCCTCGT
Organism: Mycobacterium sp. UM_Kg1; assembly: GCF_000972925.1. NCBI lineage: Bacteria > Bacillati > Actinomycetota > Actinomycetes > Mycobacteriales > Mycobacteriaceae > Mycobacterium > Mycobacterium sp. UM_Kg1. The sequence continues at coordinate 6,854 of NZ_JRMK01000013.1, forward strand.
CCCGGCCCCCTCGTCCCGCCCCGTCGCGGCTCGGCGAACTGGCTCAGCTGGTCAAAGACGCTGCGGCCCTCGGACCCTCGACGGTGAAATTGGCGCGCGCCGCACTGCTGGAGCAGCAGCTGACCCTGCCGTTCGAAGCGCCGCGCACCATGCTCAACGTCAAGATCGGCGGTGCCCGCCGGTGTGCGGCGCAGTCCTGGCCGGTGCAGCGAGTGGCCGCGATCAAACGGGCCGCCGGGGTCACCCTCAACGACGTGGTGCTCGCGATGTGCGCCGGGGCGCTGCGGGCCTACCTCGCCGAGCGTGACGCTCTGCCGGATCATCCGCTGGTGGCCATGGTCCCGGTCAGCCTGCGCACCGAAGCCGAGGCCGACTCCGGCGGCAACCTGGTCGGCACCATCTTGTGCAACCTGGCCACCGACCTGAGCGACCCCGCTGCGCGGCTGGCGACCATCAGCGAGTCGACCCGCAGCAACAAGAAGGTGTTCAGCGAACTGCCGCGCGCTCAGGCGCTGGCACTGTCGGCGGCCAACATGGCCCCGTTGGCGCTGGCCGCCGTCCCCGGCTTCGTCTCGGCCGCCAAGCCGCCGTTTAACGTCGTCATCTCCAATGTGCCCGGCCCGGCTGAGCCGCTGTACTGGCGGGGCGCCCGCCTCGACGGCAATTATCCGATGTCGATCGCGGTGGACGGGCAGGCGCTGAACATCACGGTCATCAGCAACGCCGGCAACCTCGACTTCGGGCTGGTGGGCTGCCGGCGCTCGGTTCCGCACCTGCAACGGCTGCTGGGGCACCTGAACACCGCGCTGGAAGACCTGGAACGCGCTGTGGGTGTGTGAGCGTGGCCAAGCGCAGCGCCGGGCTGCTGCTCTACCGGTGGGGGAGCGGTGGCGGCGTCGAGGTGTTGATCGCCCACCCCGGCGGACCGTTCTGGGCGCGCAAGGACGACGGCGCATGGTCGATCCCCAAGGGCGAGCAACCCGACGGTGAGGATCCGTGGCAGACCGCGCGCCGGGAGTTCGCCGAGGAGATCGGCCTGACACCGCCCGATGGTGAACGGACTGAGCTGGGCGTACTGCGTCAGGCCGGCGGCAAACTGGTCACCGTGTTCGCGGTGTGCGGCGATCTGGACGTCACCGGCGCACGCAGCAACACCTTCGAACTGGAGTGGCCGCCGCGGTCGGGACAGCGTCGAGAGTTCCCCGAGGTCGATCGGGTCGGCTGGTTCCCGCTGGATCAGGCACGCGTCAAACTACTGGCCGGACAGCGGCTCGCCCTGGACCGGTTGACTGCTCACCTGGGGATCGAGCCCTAACCCTGGGGCGGCGTTCCCTGTTGCTGCGAACGCCGCTGCGCCAAGCTGGAGACGATCATCCGGGCCAGCGTGCTCGCGCCCGTTGGCTGCAGGGACTGCACGGCGGGCGCGGCTGCGGCATGCCACTGCGCCAGCGGATTCAGTTCGCCGGCGAGGTACTGGCGCCGGCATTCGCCCCGCTGAATCTTGCCGCTGGAGGTGGTGGGCACCCGCATCGCCGGCACCAGCAAGACGTCATGGGTTTCCAGGCCGTGCTGCTCGCGGACCGCCGCGCGGATGGACTCCATGATTGCGGCGTGCTCGCTCTCGGCGACCTGCTGCCGATAGTCCAGTTCCTGCACGACCACCAGTCGGGTGTCGCCGTTCGGTTTCGGCTGCACCGAGAAGACCGCGCCGCGGTCGGCCAGCAACCCCGGATGGCTGGCCTGCACCGTCGGCTCGATGTTGTTCGGGTAGTAGGTGCTGTCGCCGATGGTGATGAGGTCCTTCCACCGCCCGGTGACGAATACCTCGCCCTGGCAGAGGAATCCCATGTCGCCGGTGCGCAGGAAGGGGCCTTCACCGGTGTCCGACAGGAATCCGGCGAAGCTGTGCGCGTTCTCTATCGGCCGTGCCCAGTAACCCTGCGCAACGCTGGGCCCGGACACCCAGATCTCGCCGACCTCGTCCGGCCCGAGAAGGCGGCGGGTCTCCGGGTCGGCGATCACGACTCGTTGGCCGTACACCGGTGGGCCACAGCTGACCACTGCGACGGCGGCGGTGTCGGCGGTGACGTCGACGGCGCGGTTCTCGCTCAGCGCCTTGCTGTCGACGTAGCGGACGCCGGCGACGTCCGGGGTGGGGTCTGCCGAGACCAGCAGGGTGGCCTCGGCCAGGCCGTAGCACGGCAGAAACGACTGGATCCGGAATCCCGCCGGAGCGAAGGCGTCGGCGAACTCCTGAATGGTCGACGCGTGGATCTGCTCGGAACTGCTCGCCGCGGTGGTCCAGTGCGACAGATCCAGTGCCGCGCGCTCGTCGGGGGTGCTGTTCTTGACACACAACCCGTAGGCGCTGTTGGGTGCCGCGGTCGTGTTGGCCTTGAACCGGGACATGGCCTCCAGCCACGCCATGGGCCGCTGGAAGAAGACGATCGGCGACATCAACACGGTGGTGCAGCCGACGTAGATCATCTCCAGGACTCCGCCGATCAGTCCCATGTCGTGCTGCTGCGGCAGGAAGTAGACGGCGGTCTCATGCTCGGTGCCGTGGTAGGCCCGCCGGATGGACTCCAGGTTGTGCATGAGGTTGCCGTGCGTGACCACCACACCCTTGGGTGATTTGGTCGAGCCGGAGGTGTACTGGATCATCGCCGTGGTGCTCGGGTCGATGTCGGGCTGCTGCCACGTGTCGGGGTCGACGCCCTGGTCGGTGGTGGACCACCGCAGCGCCGACATGCCGGGCACGTCGGCGGCCGCCATCTGAAGTTGCGTCTGGGTGTTGGAGGTCGCCACCGCGAAGCTGGGCTGCGCGTCGGGTGCGACCAGCTTCAGGCGGGCCAGCGGAGTGTCGACCGGCACCGCGATCGCGCCTGCGTAGAAGCAGCCGAAAATGCTGATGATGCTGTCCAGGCCTGGGCGGCAGATCGCCAGCACCCGCTGCCCGGCAGCACCCTGGCGTTGCAGGTCGGCTGCCACCGCCCGAGCCTTGGCGTCGAGTTCGCGGTACGTCAGGCTGGCCGTGACGTTGTTGCCGTCCGGGGCGAAGCGGAACGCGACTTTGTCCCCATACCGGTCGGCTTGTATCCGCAGCATGTCCACTAAGTTGTGGGCGTTTGGCATGAACTGCTCTGGCATCCAGACACCATAATGCGTGCGGCCCGCGGCAGGGCTAGGAGCGTGGCGACTCCGCGTGGCCGGCGCACCACTGATCGGGTGGCACCTGCGCGCGTACGTCGGCGACGTGGTCGCCGCAGCCGTCCCAGGTGATCTTGCCGCAGACCCGACACGGCACGGGATAGCACATCGGCGGCTCCTTTCAGGTGGCGCGAAACGCACCCGCCAGGGTATCGATGACGTTGCGGATCTTTTCGCTCACCTCGGCGGCGATCTCCGCCAGCGCCGGATTGTCGATGATCTCGGCCATCAGCTGCGGGTTCATCGCCTCCACCAGAACCGTGCCCGGGTGCTCGGTGTCCTCGCGGACCACGACGTTGCACGGCAGCAACACCCCGATGCGCTTCTCGGCCGTCACGGCGCGGTGGGCCAGGGGCGGGTTGCAGGCGCCCAGGATCAGGTAGCGCTCGATCTCCTCGCCCAGCTTGGCTTTCAGCGTGGCCTGCACATCGATCTCGGTCAACACGCCGAAGCCGTTGTCTTTGAGGACCTCTCGCGTCTTTTCGGTAACCGCGTCGAAATCGGCGCCGGTCACGGCAGTGCTCAATGCCACGGACATGGGAACCTCCTCGGTTGGGATGCGATCAGTGTATCAGACACCCCCGGGGGTATATACCCACCCGGTATCGTCACCCCATGCACACCCTGCGCACGCCCGAGGACAGGTTCGCCGGCCTCCCGGATTTCGCCTACCCGCCGCAGTTCTGCGACCTCGACGACGATGACGGCGGCACGCTGCGGGTGGCGTGGGTGCAGGACGGTCCCGAGGATGGCGATCCGGTGCTGATGCTGCACGGCGAGCCGTCGTGGTCGTTCCTGTACCGCAAGATGATGCCGATCCTGGCGAAGGCCGGATATCGGGTGATCTGCCCGGATCTGGTCGGGTTCGGCCGGTCCGACAAGCCGGCCCGCGCGCAGGACCACACCTATGCACGCCACGTCGAGTGGATGCGCGCGCTGGCGTTCGACGTCCTCGACCTGCATGGGGTGACCCTGGTGTGCCAGGACTGGGGAGGGCTGATCGGGCTGCGGGTGCTGGCGGAGAACCCGGACCGGTTCCGCGGCGTCGTCGTGGCCAACACCGGACTGCCCACCGGCGACGTCGCGATGCCGGAGGTCTGGTGGCGTTTTCGGGAGGCGATCCAGGCCGCGCCCACGATCGACGTCGGCCGGTTCGTGCAGTCCGGGTGCCGCCGACCGATGAGCGATGAGGTGCGGGCCGGCTACGACGCCCCGTTCCCCGACGACAGTTATTGCGTGGGACCGCGGACCATGCCGTCGCTGATCCCGACCACCCCCGAGGATCCCGCGGCCGCGGCCAACCGGGCGGCGTGGGCCGCGCTGAGCGCCTCGCAGATCCCGATGCTGGTCGCGTTCAGCGACGGCGACCCGATCACCGGCGCCATGGGGCCGATCTTCCAGCGCACGATGGCCGGGGCGCGGGGTCGATCTCACCCGGTGATCGAAAACGCCGGGCATTTCCTGCAGGAGGATGCCGGCGAAGAGCTCGCGCGCCACGTGGTGGAGTTCCTGCGCCGCTGACGGTGTGCGCCCCCGGAGGGTCTCGCCGGGGCGCGTCCGCCGGCGAGTAATCCCGCCGGAGAGGCATTGTGATGGTTGCCCGCCTTTGAGCGACAACGTCGCCAGTCCGGCGCGGGCGGGCTGCGGTTTGTCGCTCAAAGGTGGGCAATAGACACATCACCCGCTGCGCCGAGAATTCTGTGACAGATGAGGTCGCAGCAGCCATCATGGACACCATGGACCTGCCCGTGGCCCCGCCGGTGGCTCCGATGCTCGCCAAGGCGGCGGCCAAGGTTCCCGCCGACGAAGGGGCAGTCGGAGCCTGGTCCTACGAACCGAAATGGGATGGCTTTCGTGCCATCGTGTTTCGCGACGGCGACGACGTGCTGCTGCAGTCCCGCAACGGCAAACCGCTGAGCCGCTACTTTCCCGAACTGCTGGACGCAGTGCGTGCCGAAGTCGCCCCGCGTTGCGTGCTCGACGGCGAGGTGGTGGTGCCGCGCCGGATCGGCGGCCGCACCCGGCTGGACTGGGACTCGCTGAGTCAGCGCATTCATCCCGCCCAGAGCCGCGTGCGCCTGCTGGCCGAACAGACGCCGGCGCAGTTCATCGCCTTCGACGCGCTGGCCGCCGGCGACAGCGCCCTGCTCGACGAGCCGTTTCGGGTGCGGCGGGCGGCCCTGTCCGAGCTGATCACCAGTGGCGCCAGCTGTCATGTCACCCGCGCCACCGCGGACCCCGAGCAGGCCATGCGCTGGCTCACCACCTTCGAGGGCGCCGGGCTGGACGGGGTGGTGGCCAAACGGACCGACGGGCCGTATCTGCCGGGCAAGCGGGAGATGGTCAAGATCAAGCACCGCCGCGACGCCGACTGCGTGGTGATGGGATACCGCATCCACAAGAGCGGTGCGGGTATCGGTTCGCTGCTGCTGGGGCTCTACCGTCCCGACGGTGAGCTCGCGATGGTCGGCGGTGCGGCCGCGTTCAGCGACGCCGACCGGCTGGCGCTGCACCGCGAGCTGGAGCCGCTGCGCATCGGTGACGTCCGCGATGGCGAGCCCAGCCGGTGGAACTCGGCTGCCGACAAGCAGTGGATTCCGATCCGGCCGGAGCGCGTCGCCGAGGTCGCCTATGACCAGATGGAAGGCGACCGCTTCCGGCACACCGTGAAGCTGCTGCGGTGGCGCCCCGATCGGGACCCGGCCAGCTGCACCTTCGACCAGCTTGAGGTGCCACTGAACTACGACCTCGACGACGTGTTGGTGACCTGACATGGCCGAGCCCGAGGTGGTGGACGTCGACGGTGTCGCGGTCCGGCTCACCAGCCCCGACAAGGTGTATTTCCCCCGGTTGGGCGCGCGGGGCACCAAGCGGGCGCTGGCCGCCTACTACCTGGCCGTGGCGAGCGGCCCGCTGCTGCATGCCCTGGCCGACCGGCCCAGCCACCTGCAACGGTTCCCCGACGGCATCGACGGCGCGGAGGTCTACCAGAAGCGACTGCCCAAGGGGCACCCGCAGGAGCTGCAGACCTGCCGGGTCACGTTCCCGTCCGGGCGTACCGCTGACGCTCTGAAGGTCACCCGGCCCGCCGACATTCTGTGGGCGGTGCAGATGAGCACCGTGACCTTCCACCCATGGCCGGTGCGCTGCGGTGACACCGACCACCCCGACGAGCTGCGCATCGACCTCGACCCGCAGCCCGGCACCGGATTCGACGAGGCCCGAGCGGTCGCGCTGCAGGTGCTGCGCCCCCTGCTCGACGAACTCGGTCTGATCGGCCACGTCAAGACCTCCGGTGGCCGCGGCCTGCACGTGTATCTGCGGATCAAAACCGACTGGGACTTCATCGCGGTCCGCCGGGCCGGTATCGCGCTGGCCCGCGAAGTGGAGCGGCGTGCGCCGGACGCGGTCACCACATCCTGGTGGAAGGAAGAACGCGGCGCGCGGATCTTCGTCGACTTCAACCAGAACGCCCGCGACCGCACCATGGCATCGGCCTATTCGGCGCGGGCCACGCCGATCGCCACCGTCTCGACCCCGTTGACCTGGGACGAGTTGACCCAAGCCGACCCCGACGACTACACCATCGCCACGGTGCCGGATTTGGTCGCCCGGCGCGGCAATCCCTGGAGCGCCATCGATGACCTCGAACAGTCCCTCGACCCGCTGCTGGCCCTGGCGGCCGACGACGAGGCCCGCGGGCTCGGCGACCTGCCCTACCCGCCGAACTATCCGAAAATGCCGGGCGAACCCAAACGGGTGCAGCCGAGCCGGGAAAAATCAGACTGAATCATTTCGTGCAGGACAGCAGCCCGATGCAGGTTGCGGTGAGTAGTCGGGTCAACGCGGTGGTGAAGTTCAAATTCCAATCCGGGGGAACCTGAGCTTCCATCGCGTAGGCGTCGGCGAGGTCCGCGGAGGGATGGGCGATCTGCCACAACGGCGCCGCCAGCGAGTACGAGGCCAGCAGCAGGTCCAGGGCGCCTTCCTTGCCGAGGCCGGGCAGGGCGCGCTCGATGGCGTCGGCCATGGCCAATCCCGCCGCGGTGCTCTTCCGCCGGACCTCGACGACGACGTCGGCGTCGACCTCGTGTTCCAGATGCAGGTGCAGGTTGGCCAGCATGTCGCAGAACAGCGGGTCTGCGACCAATCCGCTGGTCAGGGTGCTCGCGACTCGTGCCGGGGACATCGGGCCGGGCTCGCTCAGTGCCGTGCAGACGTAGGACTCCCAGCGTTCCCAGCTCTCGGCGGCCAGCCGGAGCAGTACTTCCTTATGGGAACTGAAGTAGCGCCGAACCGCCGAATAGTGCACGCCGGCGCGACTGGCGACGGCCGTCAACGTCACGGACGCGACCCCGGTCTCGGTCGCGACCGAGCGCGCCGCCTCCATCAGCGCTTCGGCCCGCTGGCGCTTCTTCTCCTCGCTGCGGGCGCGTTGGAAGGTCGCCTGACGCACAGCGACGAGGATAACGCACACGATGTGCGTTGCAGGTCTCCGCGGAAGTGCTGTAGCGTGCGCTTACGCTCGTGAACGTGGGTTAGGGTACCCAAAGATGCTTGGTGAAGGGGACTCCGATTATCAAGGTATTGAGTCGGGTGTGGATACCCCTGGTGATACTGGCGGTGGCCGGTGTCGCCGCATTCACCGTTACCCGTATCCACGGCTTGTTCGGCTCCGAGAAGCGTCCCTCCTACTCCGACGGCCAACTCGACGAGACCAAGCCCTTCAACCCCAAGCGATTGACCTACGAGATCTTCGGGCCGCCCGGAACAATCGCTGACATCAGCTATTTCGACGTCAACTCCGAACCGCAACGCGTCCAGGACGTCGCGTTGCCGTGGCGCCTGGACATCGTCACCACGCTCCCCGCGGTGGTGGGCAGCATCATGGCGCAGGGCAACAGTGACAGCATCGGCTGCCGCATCACCGTCGACGGCGAGGTCAAGGCCGAACGCATCTCCAACCAGGTGAACGCCTACACGTTCTGCCTGTTGAAGGCCGCATGAGCGGGCCCGGAACCCACGGCGCCGGCGCGCAGGCTCACCGACCGTTCATCGCACGCACCATTCGGCGGTTCGCGATACCGATCATCCTGGGCTGGCTGGCGCTGATCGGGGTTTTGGTGGCCACCGTTCCGCCGCTGGAGGTGGTCAGCAAGCAGAACGCCGTCTCGGCGAGCCCCGAAGACGCGCCCTCCATGCAGGCCATGACCGAGATGGGCCGGGTCTTCCAGGAGTCGGACTACGACAGCACCGCCATGATCGTGCTGGAGGCCGACCACGAGCTGGGTGATGCCGAGCACGTCTACTACGCCGAACTGGTCGACAAGCTTCGCGCCGACACCGCACACGTCCAGCACATCCAGGATTTCTGGGGCGATCCGATGACCGCGGTCGGCGCCCAAAGTCCCGACGGCCGAGCCACCTACGTCCAATTGAACCTGGTCGGCAACATCGGGCAGTCCGCTGCGAACGAATCCATCGAGGCGGTCCGCGACATCGTGGACTCTGTCGAGACCCCGCCGGGGCTGACCGTCTACGTCACCGGAACCGCGGCGCTGGCCGCCGACATGAACCATGCCGGCGACAAGTCGATGTTCAAGATGATGGCGGTCACCATCCTGGTGATCCTGACCATGCTGCTGCTGGTCTACCGATCGATCATCACGGTCGTGCTGCTGCTGGGCATGGTCTATATGGAGATGAACGCCGCCAGCGGGGTGGTGGCGTTCATGGGCCATCACCACTGGGTCGGATTGACGACGTTCTCGGTGAACCTGCTGGTGTCGCTGGCGATCGCCGCCGGCACCGACTACGCGATCTTCCTGATCGGCCGCTACCACGAGGCGCGCCAGGCCGGCGAAGACCGGGAATCGGCGTACTACACCGCATTCGCGGGCGTCGCTCACGTCATTCTGGGCTCGGGGCTGACCATCGCCGGAGCGGTGTTCTGCCTGCACTTCACCCGCATGCCCTACTTCGTCACGTTGGGCATCCCCTGCTCGGTGGGCATGCTCATCTCGGTTCTGGCGGCGTTGACGCTGGGTCCGGCGTTCATCACCGTCGGCAGCCGGTTCGGCCTGTTCGACCCCAAGCGCGCCACCAGCACCCGCGGTTGGCGGCGGGTCGCCACGGTGATCGTCCGCTGGCCCGGCCCGGTGCTGGTCGCCTCGCTGGCGGTCGCGGCCGTCGGCCTGCTGACCCTGCCCGGATATGCCCCGGCCTACGACGACCGCAAGTACATTCCCGCCGACATCCCCGCCAACGAAGGCTTCTCCGCGGCGGACCGGCATTTCTCGCAGTCCCGGATGCTGCCGGAGGTCTTGCTGATCGAGACCGACCACGACATGCGCAACCCGTCGGATTTCCTGATCATCGACAAGCTGGCCAAGTCGGTGTTCAAGGTCGTCGGAATCTCCCGGGTCCAGGCGATCACCCGCCCGCAGGGCACCCCGCTGGAACACACCTCGATCCCGTTCCAGATCAGTATGCAGAACGCCGGCCAGCTGCAGACCATGCAGTTCCAGAAGAAGCGCATGGACGACATGCTGACCCAGGCCGAGGCGATGGCGCAGACCATCGCCACCATGCGCCAGATGTACGGCTACATGAGCCAACTGGCCGGCACCACCCACGAGATGGTTGCCGACATGGACGTCCTACAACAGCAGATCTACGAGATCCGCGACCACATCGCCGATTTCGAAGACTTCTGGCGTCCGATGCGCAACTACTTCTACTGGGAGCCGCACTGCTACGACATCCCCATCTGCTTCTCGCTGCGCTCGGCGTTCGACGTGGTCGACAGCGTCGATCCGATGAGCGACAGCATGGACAAGATGATCGCCCACATGGGCGACATGGATGCGCTCATGCCGCAGATGCTGGCCACCTTCCCGCCGATGATCGACACCATGGAAACCATGCGGACGATGATGCTGACGATGCACAGCACCATGTCCGGCATCTTCGAGCAGATGGACGAGATGAGCACCAACGCCACCGCGATGGGTAAGGCGTTCGACGAGTCCAAGAACGACGACTCGTTCTATCTGCCGCCGGAGGTTTTCCAGAACCCGGACTTCAAGCGTGCGATGAACATGTTCTTCTCCCCGGACGGTAAGGCCGTCCGGATGATGATCTCGCACCGCGGCAACCCGGCCACGGCTGAAGGGATCTCACACATCGACAAGATCCGCGTCGCCGCGGAGGAAGCGCTCAAGGGAACGCCTCTTGAGGACGCCAAGATCTATCTCGGTGGAACCGCATCGCTGTTCAAGGACATGCACGACGGTTCCAACTACGACCTGCTGATCGCCGGAATCGCTTCGCTGTGCCTGATTTTCATCATCATGCTGCTGATCACCCGGGCGCTGATCGCCGCGCTGGTGATCGTCGGCACGGTGGCGCTGTCGCTCGGCGCCTCGTTCGGGCTGGCGGTGCTGTTCTGGCAGTACCTCATCGGCGTGCCGCTGCATTGGCTGGTGCTGGTGATGTCGGTGATCATCCTGCTGGCGGTGGGCTCCGACTACAACCTGCTGCTGGTGTCGCGGTTCAAAGAGGAGATGCACGCCGGACTGCAGACCGGCATCATCCGGGCGATGGGCGGCACCGGCAAGGTGGTGACGTCGGCCGGGCTGGTGTTCGCCTTCACCATGACCTCGATGGCCGTCAGCGACCTGCAGATCATCGGCCAGATCGGCACCACCATCGGCCTGGGGCTGATGTTCGACACGCTGATCGTGCGGGCGTTCATGACGCCGTCGATAGCGGCGCTGCTGGGCCGCTGGTTCTGGTGGCCCATCAACGTACTGCCGCATGTGGGCGGGAAAGCGGCCCGGCACCGAGCTGCTGCCGCCGACGCGCGCGGCGGCGAGGACGCCGAAACGACCGAGAGTCTGGCCCCCAACCGGTAGCCGGCGGCGGCTGCCCACGGCACCGGAGGCCGAAAACTAATTAGGTAGCATGACTAAAGTTATGTAGCATTGGGCATCGCGCCCGGGAGCCGCACGGCCCTCCGCCGCCCGCACCCACCTCGCCGGATCGCCCGGCTCAGAGGCCCCATCGGCGGGTTTCGGTGCTCGACAAACTCACAGAGGAAAGGACCGGGGGAATGGCTACAGTGGATCGCATGCGCATGCACCGCTCGACTCTCCGCGGAGCCGCCGTGGCCGCTGCCGCCGCAGGCGCGGCGGTGGCCGCCGTGTTGCTTCCTGCGACCGCCTCGGCCGACGCGACCGACGACTTCCCGATCCCGCGGCGGGTGATCCACACCGACTGCAGTGCCGAGCAGATGCTGGCCGCCAGCCGCGACCTGTCGCCGATCTACTACGAGCGCTACATGATCGACATGCACAACAAGCCGGTGCAGGTGCAGCAGGCCACCATCGACAAGATGCACTGGTTTTTCTCGCTCAGCCCCGAGCAGCGCCGGGCATACTCGGAGGAGCTGGCGACCAATTTCGCCGACCCGCTGACCGTGGCCTGGCCCAACCACGCCAAGATCTTCTTCAACAACAAGGGCGTCGTCGCCAAGTCGACAACAGCCTGCGATCAGTACCCCCGCGACGACATGTCGGTGTGGGACTGGGCCCCCAAGCCCTAGCGGCAAGACCAGCGGTCGACGCACGCCCGCCCGGACTCGGGCATCACGAGTTCGCGCTGAGTCCCGCGCCGTCACCTCCGGCGAGCTGATAGCGGCGGGTCAGGGCCCGCGCCTCCTGAGCCCGGTGCTGGTTGTCGGACGCCGCATCGGAGACCACCCGGTGAACCTCGCGGGTCTTGGCGGTCAGGAACCGCTGGAATTGGCGGGATCCGGCGGGTGTGTCCAGCCCCGGCCAGGTCTCGGCCGATTCGCGGACCTCGGCCTCGATGGCATCCAGACGCTGCCGGGCATCGGCGTTGCTCTGCACGGCCTGCCGCAGCAGCGTTTGAAACTCCCGGTCGGCTGCTGCCGACGCCGCCAACTGCCGCGCAAGCGCGTCCTGGCGCGCGCGTGCCGCATCCGCGGAGGCGCCGGGATTGTCGGCCATAGCCCTCAGGGTAGTCGGGCCGGATCGGGCTTAGTTGTCCTTTTTCGCCCGCCGCTTGCCGGACGGGCGCGGTTTGTCAGTCGCGGCGCCGGCTGTCTCGGGTGCTTCCTCGCCCGCCGATTCGCCCTCGGGGGTTTCGGCGTCGGCGGTTTCGTCGGCCGGGGCGGTCTCGTCGGTGTCGTCAGCGGTCTCGTCGCCGGTGTCTTCGTCGGTGTCTGAGTCCTCGGCCTCCGCGGCGTCGGCCTTCTTGTCCCGCCGGCGCTTGCGCTGCTTTTCCGCTTTAGGCTTGATCGGTTTCGGTGGCGGCGGCGGCATCTCGGCGACAAACGCCAGATAGAACGCGCCGATGCCCAGCAGGGCGATCGCGGCCGCGGCCCCGTAGATGCCGAACAACCACATGCCCGCGTCATCCAGTGACAGCCAGATCTCGCTGACCGCGGTGCCGGCGATCAACACGGCGGCCACCGCGTGCGCCACGATCGAGCCGGTCAGCAGAGTAAGCGCCAGCTGCGGGGTGCCGAACTCCGGCTTGCGGGCCTGCTTCAACACTGCGGCCACCGGCAGGGCCATCGCCCCGATCAGCACGCCCAGGAGCACCCGCATCACGGTGCCCAGCGTGTGCGGGCTGAAGCCGGTCAGCTCCCACCAACGGGGCAGCACGAAGAGGAAGTAGAGGATGGCGGCCAGTGTTGCGAGTGACGCGTGCCAAACCGTGGCGACGGTACGACTCACGCCACCTCCCATGCTCGTCAGCTAGTGATTCAGGTGCGGCCGGACCTTGATCTTTCGGTCCGGCCGCACCTGAATCGGGTGCGGAGGATAGGGGATTTGAACCCCTGAGGGCTATTAACCCAACCCGCGTTCCAGGCGAGCGCCATAGGCCACTAGGCGAATCCTCCGTCGGCAATGGTAGCTGAACCCCGAGAAAGCTCCGCGCGCTCCTCATATCCGCCTGGCTTCGCCGCGCTCGCGACCACCGCTGTGCCCGATGGCGGTGGCCCGCAGCGCCCGGCTTCGCCGCGCTCGCGACCACCGCTGTGCCCGATGGCGGTGGCCCGCAGCGCCCGGCTTCGCCGCGCTCGCGACCACCGCTAGACTTGCGGGCGGACCCCGCGCGGCGTCCATCCTGTGAACTCCCCCAGGGCCGGAAGGCAGCAAGGGTCAATGGGCTCTGGCGGGTGCGCGGGGTCCCCTCATATCGGGCCTTCGACGCTGGAAAGGCGCACCCGTGTCGCTGCAATCCCTCAACCGTGCCGACCTGACCGCGCAGCATGAGCGCTACCAGCGGGACTACGCCGACCTGCAGGCCAAGAAGCTGTCCCTGGACCTCACCCGCGGCAAGCCGGCGCCGGAACAGCTTGACCTGGCCAACGGGCTGCTGGCTCTGCCCGGCTCCGACGACTTCCGGACCGACGACGGCACCGACACCCGCAATTACGGCGGCCTGCAGGGCCTGCCCGAGCTGCGGGCCATTTTCGGGGAGCTGCTCGGCATCGCGGTGCCCAACCTGATCGCCGGCAACAACGCCAGCCTCGAGTTCATGCACGACGTGGTCGTCTACTCGATGCTGCACGGGGGCGTGGACTCGCCGCGTCCGTGGTCCCAGGAGCCGGTCGTGAAGTTCTTGTGCCCGGTCCCCGGTTACGACCGGCACTTCGCGATCACCGAGACGCTGGGCATCGAGATGATCCCCGTGGCGATGCGCGAGGACGGCCCGGACGTCGACCTGATCGAGGAACTCGTCGCCGTCGACCCCGCGATCAAGGGCATGTGGACGGTGCCGGTGTTCGGCAACCCGACCGGCATCACCTATTCCTGGGAAACGGTGCGCCGGCTGGTGCAGATGAAGACCGCCGCGCCGGACTTCCGGCTGTTCTGGGACAACGCCTACGCGGTGCACACCCTGACCACCGAGTTTCCGCACCAGATCGACGTGCTCGGCCTGGCCGCCGCCGCGGGAAACCCCAACCGGCCGTACGTGTTCGCCTCCACCTCCAAGATCACCTTCGCCGGTGCCGGTGTCAGCTTCTTCGGTGGCTCACTGGGCAACATCGCCTGGTACCTGCAGTACGCCGGCAAGCGTTCGATCGGACCGGACAAGGTCAACCAGCTTCGCCACCTGCGGTTCTTCGGCGACGCCGACGGCGTCCGGGTGCACATGCGCCGTCACCAGGAGATCCTGGCCCCGAAGTTCGCGATGGCCGCCGAGATTCTGCAGCGGCGCCTCGCCGACGCCAAGATCGCGTCGTGGACCGACCCCAAGGGCGGCTACTTCATCAGCCTGGACGTCTGGCCGGGCACGGCCCGCCGCACCGTCGCGCTGGCCAAGGACGCCGGCATCGCGGTCACCGAGGCCGGGGCGTCCTTCCCGTACCGCAAGGACCCCGAGGACAAGAACATTCGGATCGCCCCGTCGTTCCCGTCCACCGACGATCTGCGCGACGCCGTTGACGGTCTGGCCACCTGCGCGCTGCTGGCCGCCGCCGAGCACATGTTGGGCTGAGCGTGTCGAAACCGGCGTCCGCGCCGGAGCCGCCGCCTAGCATTCTCCGAAGTTGTGTCAGCAAGGCTGTCGAGAGTCCGGTGGAGGCCCGAGGAATGGCGATCAGGTTCGGTGTCGGCGGCTGCGCGGCGCTGGCGATAGGTCTTAGCGCGCTCGCGCAGGCGCCCGCCGTACTGGCAGATCCCGTTCTCGACGTCTCCTCCGCGCAGGCGCTGGACATCGCCCCCGAGGCCGCCTTGCCGGCGATGCCGCCGCGGGCCGCCCAGGAGCTAGACGTCTTTCGGCGGGCCGCCGCCGATGCCGGACTGGGGCATCCCGTGATGTACGGGGACGGCCAGTGCTACCCCCTGGTCCAGGAGTACATCCACGCGGTGGGTTCCTCGTGGCGCAACAGAGATCCCAGCGGCAACGCCTTCGACCTCTACGAACATTTCCCCACCAACGGACTGGCCCAGTTCTTCGACCAGGTTCCGTTCGCCGGCGGTCTCAACGCGCCGCAGGTCGGGGACATCGTCGTCTACGGCCCGGGGGGGTATGTCAGCGAGCACGGGCACGCTGCGGTGGTCACCGATGTCCGCGGCAGCGGTCCCCTGCTGAGCTATGAGGCGGCCGAACAGAACTCCGGCGGCCGGCTGTTCGTGACGCTGAACTGGCGCGATTACAACCCCCTGTACAACACATTGGGCTATCTGCGCCCGAAGCTCTAACCCTGTGCCTGCGGGGCCTGCACCGCCGTCGGCCCGAGCAAGTAACCTGCTGGCGTGGCGCTCTACCGCAAATACCGGCCGGCAACCTTCGCCGAAGTGGTGGGGCAGGAACACGTCACCGAACCGCTGTGCACCGCCTTGTCGGCGGGCCGGATCAACCACGCCTACCTGTTCTCGGGGCCGCGGGGCTGCGGCAAGACGTCGTCGGCGCGCATCCTGGCCCGGTCGCTGAACTGTGCGGAGGGCCCCACACCGACGCCGTGTGGCACCTGCGACTCGTGCGTGGCGCTGGCCCCCAACGGGCCCGGCAGCATCGACGTCGTCGAACTGGACGCGGCAAGCCACGGCGGTGTCGACGACACCCGCGATCTACGGGACCGCGCCTTCTACGCCCCGGCTCAGTCGCGCTACCGGATCTTCATCATCGACGAAGCGCACATGGTGACCACCGCGGGTTTCAACGCGCTGCTCAAGATCGTTGAGGAGCCGCCCGACCACCTGATCTTCATCTTCGCCACCACCGAGCCCGAGAAGGTGCTGCCGACCATCCGGTCCCGCACCCACCACTACCCGTTCCGGCTGCTGGCGCCGCGGACCATGCGGGAGTTGATCGGGCGGATCTGCGCGCAGGAGCGCGTCGCGGTCGATGACGCGGTCTATCCCCTGGTGATCCGTGCCGGCGGGGGATCGCCGCGGGACACCTTGTCCGTGCTCGACCAACTGCTGGCCGGTTCGGAGCCGATGCCCGACAGCCCCGACATCAGCCACGTGCACTACCAGCGGGCGCTGGGCCTGCTGGGCGCCACCGACGTCGCCCTGATCGACGAGGCGGTCGACGCCTTGGCGGCAGGCGACGCCGCGTCGCTGTTCGGTGCGGTGGAATCGGTGGTCGACGCCGGCCATGACCCGCGCCGGTTCGCCGTCGACCTGCTGGAGCGGTTCCGGGACCTGATCGTGCTGCAGGCCGTCCCCGACGCGGCGGCCAAGGGTGTGGTCGATGCGCCGGAAGACATGCTGGAACGCATGCACGAGCAGGCCGCCCGGCTGGGCCCGGCGACCCTGGCCCGCTACGCCGAGGTGGTGCACGCCGGCCTCGGCGAGATGCGCGGTGCGACAGCACCCCGGCTGCTGCTCGAGGTGGTGTGCGCCCGGCTGCTGTTGCCGTCGGCGTCGGACACCGAAGCCGCACTGCTGCAACGGATCGAACGCATCGAGGGTCGCCTCGACATGTCGATTCCCGCGGCGCCGGCACGGCCCGGCGCCCCCGCGGGGGCGCCGCCGGCGGCAGCCGAAGCCGCGCCGGCGGCCAAACAGTTCACCCGCCGCTCGTCCCGCGCCGCCGAGCCCGTGCCGGTGGCCCCGCCGGCGCCGGCAGCCCCGGTAACCCCGCCGGCAGCCCCGTCCGCGCCGGTAGCCCCGCCGGCACCGGCTGCCTCACCCGCTGCACCCGCGCCGGCGCCTGTACCGGTTTCAGAACCGCCACCCGCACCCACGCCGCGGCCAGTCCCCGAAACCGCGCCGGCACCCGCGGCGGCAGCCACCCCCGGCGAGCCGGACGTGGCGGCCGTCCGCGCGATGTGGACCACGGTGCGCGACAAGGTGCGTCAGCGCAGCCGCACCACCGAGGTGATGCTGGCCGGTGCGACCGTGCGCGCGCTGGACGGCAACACCCTGGTGCTGACCCACGAATCCGCGCCACTGGCCCGGCGGCTGTGCGAACAGCGCAACGCCGAGGTCATCACCGAGGCACTCAAGGACGCCCTCGGGGTGAACTGGCGGGTGCGGTGCGAAGCCGGTAGCCCGGCCCCGGAGCCGGGCCGTGCGCCCGCGCCCACCGAGGTCGACATGGAGTCGGCGCGGCGTGCCGACGAGGAGGCCATGCTGGCCGAGGCCGCCGCGGGCTCGGAGGCGCCGCCGCGGCGCGATCCCGAAGAAGTGGCGCTGGAGCTGTTGCAGAACGAGCTGGGCGCCCGCCCCATCCGGGGCGAGTGAGCTAGGGCTGCCACCAGGGCCGCAGCGGCAGATCGTCGTCGCCGTCGCCGTCGACATTGCTGGCCAGCACCTGGTGCAGCTGAAACAGGTTGCGCTCGAAGCACAGCACCGACGCCGCCATGTACAGTCCCCACACCTTGGCCCGGCCCAGCCCCACCTGGGCGACGGCCTCGTCCCAGTGCGACACCAGGTTGCTGCTCCACTGCCGCAGCGTCATCGCGTAGTGGTGGCGGAAATCCTCTTCGTGCAGCACCTCAAGTCCGGTCTGCTGGATGTCGGAGATCACCCGTCCCGAGCCGGTGATCTCCCCGTCGGGAAAGACATACCGGTCGGTGAAGGCGTCGCCCCGGTAGACCGAGTTGTCCGGCAGTGTCACACACTGGTTGAGCAGCAGCCCCCCGGTGCGCAGCTTCGACTTGAGGCAGCCGAAGAAGGTCCGGTAGTTCTTCACCCCGATGTGCTCGCTGACCCCGATGCTCGAAACGGCGTCGAAGCCGGTCTCGCGCACATCGCGGTAGTCGCTGTGGCGGACC
Source organism: Mycobacterium sp. UM_Kg1 (assembly GCF_000972925.1). Taxonomy (NCBI): domain Bacteria; kingdom Bacillati; phylum Actinomycetota; class Actinomycetes; order Mycobacteriales; family Mycobacteriaceae; genus Mycobacterium; species Mycobacterium sp. UM_Kg1. The sequence continues at coordinate 24,831 of NZ_JRMK01000013.1, forward strand.
TCGGCCAACTCCGGCAGACCCTCTTCGGCAATGGCGCGCTGCGCCCATGCCACCTGCTGGGCGGACAGGCTCACCCCCAGAGCGTGGACGCCCCGGCGGGCGGCGTACCGAACCATGCCGCCCCAGCCGCAGCCCACGTCGAGCAGGCGGTCACCGGGCTGCAGGCGCAGCTTCTCGAAGATCAGCCGGTACTTGTTCTCCTGGGCCTGCTCCAGGGTGGCATCAGCCGTCGGGTAGATCGCGCAGCTGTAGGTCATCGACGGGCCCAACACCCATTCGTAGAAGGTGTTGGAGACGTCGTAGTGGTGATGGATCGCATCGGCGTCACGGGTCTTGGAGTGCCGCAGTCCCTCGGCTACCCGGCGCCACTTGGGCGGCGCCTCCTCCGGCGGAGGCGCGATCGGCCTGAGGTTCTTCAACCCGATGGACCGGACGATATTGGCCAGTGCCCGCGGTGACGGGTGCTTGAACTCCAGATCCGTCAGCGCGTTGAGCACCGGATACGGATTGCCCGGATGCACCCCGTGCAGTTCCAGGTCCCCAGCCACGTAGGCGCGGGCGATCCCGAGTTGACCCAAGGAGGTGGCCAGGTAGTTGGTGGCGCGCGGAGTCAGCAACTCCACGCCCAGGGCCGCATCCGGCGGTCCGACGCTGCTGCCGTCATAGGCCGAGATCCGCAACGGCGGCTCCCCGCCGCCGGCGAGCAGCATCAAAACCTCGGCCAAGCCGAGCCGGTCTGTCTGGGTAACCGTCATCGCCGCATCCCCCCGGCGATACCGACAATGACCCGCACCCCCGCGGTGGGCATCGCCTGCCAAAGAGCCTAGGACCGGCCTATCGGCTGAGCAAGACCGCCGCGAAACCGCGAAGAAACCCATATGGCGTGCTGGCCGTTGTCTGCCCGGTAGCGTGGGCTGGCGTGACTGACACCACCACGTGCGCGATCGTCGGTGGTGGGCCGGCCGGTATGGTCCTGGGCCTGCTGCTGGCACGAGCCGGCGTGCGGGTAACGCTGCTGGAGAAGCACTCCGACTTCCTGCGCGACTTCCGCGGCGACACCGTGCACCCCAGCACCCTGCGACTCCTCGACGAACTCGGCCTCTGGGAGCGCTTCTCGGCGTTGGCGCACAGCGAGATTCATCAGGTCCGGCTCGACATCGCCGGACGCGACACCACCGTGGTCGACTTCGGCCGGTTGCGTCGCCAGCCGCACCCCTACATCGCGATGGTGCCGCAGTGGGACCTGCTCAATCTGCTCGCCGAATCCGCCCAGACCGAGCCGACATTCACCCTGCGCATGCGCACCGAGGTCACTGGGCTGTTGCACGAGAACGGGCGGGTGGCCGGGGTCCGCTATCGCGGCGCCGACGGTCCCGGCGAGCTGCGCGCCGATCTCACGGTGGCCTGCGACGGCCGCTCGTCGGTCGCGCGGCACGAAGCGGGCCTGCACTCGCGGGAGTTCCCGGTGAATTTCGATGTGTGGTGGTTTCGCCTGCCCACGAACGCCGCCGCCCAGCCCACCCTGCTGCCCCGCCTCGGCTCGGGCAGCGTCGCGATCATGATCCCGCGGGACAACTACTTTCAGGTCGCCTATCTGGGGCGCAAGGGTACCGACGCAGACGTGCGGGCGCGCGGCATCGAGGCCTTCCGGCGCGAGGTGGTCGAGCTCATTCCCGAGGCTGCTGACTCGGTGGAGGCGCTGCGCAGCCTCGACGACGTCAAACACCTCGATGTGCGGGTCAACAGGTTGCGGCACTGGAGCATTGATGGACTGCTGTGTATCGGTGATGCCGCGCATGCCATGTCCCCGGTCGGCGGCGTCGGTATCAACCTGGCGGTACAGGACGCGGTGGCCGCGGCGCGGATTCTGGCCGAACCACTACGGCAAGGCCGGGTGAGTCGGCGTGACCTCGCCGCCGTGCAACGCCGCCGGGAATTTCCCACCGTCGTCACCCAGTCGATTCAGCGGGTGGCCCACCGAGCGCTGAACCCGATCCTGCGAGGTGAGGATCTGAGCCCGCCGGCGGCCGCGGGCGCCGTGTTGGCCGCATTGCCGTGGTTGGCGGCCGTTCCGGCCTATCTGGTGGGGGTGGGAGTGCGCCCCGAACGCGCCCCGGATTTCGCGCGCCGCTAGGAGTTGCGGCGACCCGCCGCTAGGGCTGCCACCACGGCCGCAGCGGCAGATTCTGCGCACCGGCCCCGTTCGCCGCGAGCACGTGGTGCAACTGAATCGCGTTGTGCTCGAAGCCCAGCCGGGAGCCGGCCATGTACAGGCCCCACACCTTGGCGGTGGCCAGCCCGACCTCGGCGACCGCGTCATCCCAGTGCGCCACCAGATTCGCGCACCAATCGCGCAGGGTCAGCTCGTAGTGGTTGCGCAGGTTCTCGTTGTGTAGCACTTCCATGCCGGCGTCCTGGATCTCGCTGACGATGCGGCCAGACCCGGCCAGCTCCCCGTCTGGGAAGACGTAGCGGTCGATGAAATAGCCCGCCGTCGCAATGGACTTGTTGTCCGCCCGGGTGATGCAGTGATTCAGCAGCAGCCCCCCGCGACGCAGCTTGGACTTCAGAAAGCCGAAGTATGCGGGATAGTTGGCGACGCCGATGTGCTCGGTCATGCCGATCGAGGAGACCGCGTCGAAGCCGGACTCGTCGACATCGCGGTAGTCGCAGTGCCGCACCTCCGCCAGCTCGGACAATCCCTCGTCGGCGATCGCGCGCTGGGCCCATCGGGCCTGCTCCGCCGAGAGCGTGGCGCCGATGGCGCGCACTCCCTGCCTGGCCGCGTAGCGCACCATGCCGCCCCAGCCGCATCCCACATCGAGCAGGGTGTCGCCGGCGGACAACCGCAGTTTGTCGAAGACCAGCCGGTACTTGTTCTCCTGGGCCAGCTCCAGTGTCGCCTCCGGGTGGGGGTAGACGGCACAGGTGTAGGTCATCGACGGGCCCAGCACCCACTCGTAGAAGTCGTTGGACACGTCGTAGTGATGGTGAATGGCCTCGGCATCGCGGGATTTGCTGTGCCGCAAACCTTCGGCGATGCGTCGCCAGCGGGGCAGGGCCTCTTGGGGTGGCGGGGCGATCGGCACCAGGTGCTCGATGCCGATCGAGCGCACGATGTTGGCCAGCACACGCGGCGAGGGCCGTTTGAAGTGCAGCTCGTCGGCCAGCGCCTTGAGCAACAGGTAGGGATCGCCCGGGTGCACGCCGTGCACGCCGAGGTCGCCGGCGACATAGGCGCGGGCCATTCCCAGATCGCCTGGGGCGGTGGCCAGGTAGGTGGTGCCGCGCGGGGTCAACAGCTCCAGGCCCAGGGGTGCGTCGTCGGGTCCGGTGCTGCTGCCGTCGTAGGCGGTGAAACGCAGCGGCAGGTGGTTGTCGGTGGTCAGGGTCTCCAGAACCTGGGCGAGGCTCAGTCGGCCGGTCGTAATGCGCAGCTGTTCGCTTTCGATCGTCATCGTCGTCGCACCGCCTTGGCGTAGAGGTCCAGAAGCCGGGAGTCGGGGTCGTAGGTCTGCTTGATCGCCCGGTAGGTCGCCCCGCCGTAGAGCGCGTCGAACTCGCTGGGGGTGTAGTAGGCGTCGGAGTACAGCGACTTGTGGCCGTCGAGTTCGCTCACCGTGGCTTCGATGAGGCGGTTGGTGGCGCCTTCGGTGGCACCTGCGGGGACCGATGACCAGAATCCGACGTTGACGTAGGTGCGGTTGGGCCGGATCGGGTACAGCGGCCACTGTTCGTCGCCGCGCAACCGCAGTGGGCACAACCACACCGGCTCGATCGGCACGTGAGCGAAGAACCAGTCGAGGAATTCCTCGCAGCGTTCCAGCGGGACCTCGATGTCTTGCACCACGCGCTCCCGCGGTGGGCGGTTATGCCGCTTTTCGATCCGGTCGGCGATGGAGAACCGCTGGTCGTAGGCGATCAGTTTCGAGTAGACGCTGCTGCGCCGGTAGCGCCGCGGCCACCACCGGCGTATCAGGGGGCGCTGCGCCCCGAACGCCCGCGAGCACCAGAACCAGTCGGTGTCCCAGCGCCAGAGGTAGTCGTGAATGGTCAGCCGGTCGTCTTTGATGCCGCGGCCATGCCGGATCGAGCGGTAATAGATCTGCTGGCCGGTGTAGTCGCTGACCGCGCCGGGCGAGTCGGTCTGAATACCGACACACAGGTAGCTCTCCCGCGGGCTGAACACCACCCCGTCGAGGTAGTCCACCGGGACTCCGTCGAGCCCGCCGGTGTCGACGATGCGGTCCATCGTCGACACCAGCTCGCCCAGGGAGTCGAAGCGGATGTGCCGCAATGCGACGAAGGGCTTGACGGCTTCCAGCTCGATGCGCAGCCGGGTCGAATATCCCAGGGTGCCGTAGGAATTGGGAAAGGCGTGGAACAGATCCTCATGCTGACCCCGCGACACCGTGAGCAGTTCGCCCGCTCCGGTCAGCACGTCCATCTCCAGCACCGACTCGTGGGGGAGACCGTTGCGAAACGATGCCGACTCGATTCCCAGGCCGCTGACCGCGCCGCCCACCGTGATCGTCTTCAGTTGCGGGACCACCAGCGGGGCCAGGCCGTAGGGGAGGGTGGCGGCGACCAGATCCTCATAGGTGCACATGCCGTCGACGTCGGCGGTCCGGTTCTCCGCGTCGATGGCGATGACGCTGACCAGCCCGGAGGTGTCCAGGCCGGGGCCTTGGCGCTTGGCGCGCGCCCGAAACAGGTTGGAGGTGGGCTTGGCCAGCCGGACCGCCGCGTCAGCGGGGATGTTCCGGTAGCTGTCCAGCAGGCGTTGCACCCCCCGCGTGTGGGATGTCGGTGTATCGGCCGGCCGAACGGACATCACTTTCCACGCTAACGGCGGATCGGCAGATGTGCACGTACCGCCGCCGCGGGTCAGGGAATCAGCGTTTGGCTGCTCAGAAAGCCGGCGACGCCCCGCGCGACGGCGTCGGCGTAGCGCTGCCGGCCCGCCGGACTCTCCATCAGGGCCGCATCGGTGGCGTTCTTCATGTTGCCCAACTCGACCAGGATCGACGGGTACTCGGCCAGGTTCAGCCCGGCCAGGTCGGCTCGCCCCTTGAGGCCGTCGGAGCCGATGTAGTTGGCCGGGGGGATGCCGGCGGCCTGCAGCTGCCCGCGCATGACCTGCGCGAACCGCACCGCCGGGCCCTCCTGGGCCGGGTTGAGCGGTGGTGCGGAGTAGTTGACGTGGAAACCGCGGCCACCGGGCGCCCCGCCGTCGGCATGGATGGACACGATGGCGTTGGGGTGCAGGGAGTTGGCCATCGCGGCGCGCGCGTCGATGCAGGGCGCCGGGCCGGTGTCGTCGCCCCGTGACATCGCGGTGCGTACCCCCAGGGCGGTCAGTGCCTGTCGGATCCGCAGCGTGGTGTCCCAGGCGAAGCTGTGCTCGGGGTAGCCGGAATTGGTGGCGGTGCCGCTGGTCTGGCAGTTCTTGCTGCCGCCCCGGCCGTTGGGCACCTGGCGGGCCAGGGCCGCGGGGTCGCCCCCGCCGCTGTGTCCGGGGTCGAGGAACACGATCATCCCGGCGATGCTGCCCGGAGCGGCCGAGGTCAGCGGGGCGCTCGGTACCGCGGCGGCCACCACCACGCCGGCGGTGATCGCGATACCGACACGGACAAGAACTGGTACGCGCACGCCGCCAACGTAGGCTGAGGCCGACTACGCTGGGTCTCTCACACGCTGCGGGTCTCTCCAGCTGAGACCAAGCCGCAACCCGGTCGAGACCGCGCTCACCACAACGCAAGGAGTGTCATGCAACCAGGAGGCCCGCCCGACATGTCGGCGCTGCTGGCCCAGGCTCAGCAGATGCAGCAGCGACTGCTTCAGGCGCAGCAGGAGCTGGCCGCCACCGAGGTGCACGGAGAAGCCGGCGGCGGCCTGGTTAAGGTCACGGCCAACGGCAGCGGCGAGGTGCTCGCGGTGCAGATCGACCCGAAGGTCGTCGACGCCGACGACATCGAGACGCTGCAGGATCTGATCGTGGGTGCGCTCGCCGACGCCTCGAAGAAGGCGCACACGCTGGCCCAGCAGCGGCTGTCGCCGTTGGCCGGCGGCATGGGCGGCGCGCTCGGCATGCCGGGGGCCTAGGTGTTCGAGGGTCCGGTCCAGGACCTGATCGACGAGCTGGGCAAGCTGCCGGGCATCGGCCCCAAAAGCGCCCAGCGGATCGCCTTTCACCTGTTGTCGGTGGAGCCGCCGGAGATCGATCGGCTGACCGCGGTGCTGACCAAGGTCCGCGATGGCGTGCAGTTCTGCGAGGTGTGCGGCAATGTCGCCGATGCGCAGCGTTGCCGGATCTGCGGGGATCCGCGCCGCGACTTCGCCCAGATCTGCGTCGTGGAGGAACCCAAGGACGTGGCGGCCATCGAGCGAACCCGGGAGTTCCGCGGCCGCTACCACGTGCTCGGCGGTGCGCTGGACCCGCTCTCCGGCATCGGCCCTGAGCAGCTGCGGGTGCGTGAGCTGCTGAATCGGGTCGGCGAGCGGATCGACGGGGTGGACGTCAGCGAGGTGATCATCGCCACCGACCCCAACACCGAGGGTGAGGCCACCGCCACCTACCTGGTGCGGGTGCTGCGCGACATCCCCGGTTTGGCCGTGACGCGTTTGGCGTCCGGGCTGCCGATGGGCGGTGACCTGGAATTCGCCGACGAGTTGACTCTGGGCCGGGCCTTTACCGGCCGGCGCGCCATGGCCTGAACGGCACCGTCCCGCGAAACCGACGTTTTGCAGGGGCGTTCTCGCACTTTCTCTGCACAACGTCGGTCTCAAAGAGTGGTCAGGGATTGTCGGCCGGGCCTGGCAGCATGCCGCCATGGGCGAGGTCTTCATCGGCGGCGAGGCGATCGCCGCCGGCCGGCTGACCCGCCACGAACTGCGGCGCTGGTATCGGGCCCTGCACCGCGGGATCTATGCGCACAAAGATGCGATCCTCACGCTGCGTGACCGCGCGCAAGCCGCCTGGCTGGCGTCCGGGCGCACCGGGGTGATCGCCGGGGTGGCGGCCTCGGCGCTGCATCATGCCGAATGGGTGGACGCCGACCTCCCGGTGCGGTCTCGCGGCTGGCGACCCTGACGACCCAGCCCCTCGCCGCTACCGGGGACGGGCCACTTCTACCATCTCGAAATCGGCCTTGGCCGCGCCGCAGTCCGGGCAGCTCCAGTCCTCGGGGATGTCGGCCCAGCGGGTACCGGGGTCGATGCCGTCCTCCGGCCAGCCCAGCGCCTCATCGTATTCGAATCCGCACTGCAGGCACCGGAACAGCTTGTAGTCGGTCATAGGTTCGCTCCCGTCGATTCGTACCCGCAGCCCGAGCACTGGTAGGCGGCCATCAGCGGACTGTCTGGTAGCGGGCCAGGATCTCTTCCCGGCGGCGCGGCGAGATGTTGGCCCGGGTGATGTCGCCGTCGTAGTGCGCGAGCACCCGGTGGTCCATCAGCCTGCGCCACAGCGGCGGGAAGTACGTCACCCCGATCAGGGCTCCGTAGCCGGCCGGCAGGTTCGGCGAGTCGTCGAAACTGCGCAGCGTCTGGTAGCGCCGGGTCGGATTGGCGTGGTGATCGCTGTGCCGCTGCAGGTGGTACAGGAACAGGTTGGTGACGGTGTGGTCGGAGTTCCAGCTGTGCTGCGGTGTGCAGCGCTCGTAACGGCCGTTGTCCCGCTTCTGCCGCACCAGCCCGTAGTGCTCCAGGTAGTTCACCGACTCCAGCAGCGAGGCCCCGTAGACCGCGTTTATCACGACGTAGGGCAGCAGGGCGACGCCGAACACCGCGATCATGACGCCCCAGAACACCACCGACATCGCCAACGCGTTCACCACGTCGTTGCCCGGCCAGGTCCGGGGGTTCCACGGGTTCTTGCCGGTCCGGCGGATGCGTTGCGCCTCCAGCTGCCACGCCGAGCGGATGCCGCCGACCACGGTGCGCGGCAGGAACTCCCAGAACGACTCGCCGAAGCGCGCCGAGGCGGGGTCTTCGGGGGTGGCCACGCGGACGTGATGGCCGCGGTTGTGCTCGACGTAGAAGTGTCCGTAGCAGACCTGGGCCAAGGTGATCTTGGCCAGCCAACGCTCGAGCTTCTCGCGCTTGTGGCCCAACTCGTGGGCGGTGTTGATGCCCACCCCGGCCACCGTCGCCGCGGTGAAGGCCACCCCGATCTTGCCCAGCCAGCCCAGCGAGCCGTCGTAGCCCAGCCAGCCCAGGTCCGAGGCGGTGAACAGGTAGGCGCCGAAGACGGCGGTGGCGTACTGGAAGGGGATGTAGGCGTAGGTGGCGTAGCGGTAGTACTTGTCCTCCTCCAGCGCGGCCATCACCTCATCCGGCGGGTTCTGCCCGTCGGCGCCGATCCACAGGTCCAGAGTCGGAAGCAGCACGTAGATCAGGAACGGCCCGACCCACAGCAGTGTCTGCGAGGCGGTCTGCCAGCCGGCCTGGTTCATCGCCCACACCAGCGGCAGCACGGTGAACAGCATGGTGGGCGCGATCAGGCCCAACAGCCACAGGTGACGCTTCTTGTCCTGCCAGATCGCCGGCTCGCCGGCCACGTCGGTACTCACCGCGGTTCACCCTTTCGCCTGGGTCACGCCACCGCACCGGTGGATGCCCTGACGTTAGAGGGGGCCGTGGCCGCGCCGCTCGTCCCGTGCAGCCGGAATTCGGCCGGCTATATGTCCGCAGAGGACAACACTGCAGCGCCGTACCACTGGCACAGCAGCAGGGCGATCTCGACGTCGAGACGGTCCTCGGCGATCGGGCGCCCGCGCCGCTCCACCGCCCGCTGCACCCGGTACTTCACCGTGTTGACATGCAGGTGAAGCTGCTCGCCGGCCGCTTTGAAGCTGGACCCCGTCCGCAGGAACACCCGCAGCGTCTCGCGCAGCCGGCCGTCGCCCTCGGTCGCGCAGGCCAGCGGGCCGAGCACCTCGCCGACCCACGCCCGCGCGGCCGCCAGGTTGTCACCGCCGAGCAGCGCCGCGGCCGCCAGTCCGGGGTCGCCGGCGGCGCTGACGCGAGCGGCGGGCTCGCCGGCGGCGACGGCCAGCCGGTGCGCCGCCATCGCCTGCTGGTGCGAGCGGCGGAAACCCTCGACACCGGCGAGCGGATCACCGATGGACACCCAGGGTTCGTCGTCCGCGGCGAGCGCGCAGGCCCGGATCTGTTCCACCGCATCGGCTTCGGCGGCCGACGGCAGCGGAAGCCAGGCCCACCCGGTGGTGCTGTCGGCCGGCACGAACAGCGGTGCCCCGCGCACCGGCAGTGAGTCGGCCAGTTGCTTGACGAAACTCTCCGCTGCCGCCAGCCGGTCGCCGGCGGAGTCGGGATACCACACCACCACCCCCACGTGCGTGCGCCGCAGCGGGTAGCGGATCGCGGTGGTCATGGCATCGACGTCGAGGCTCTCGCCGGCAAGGATTTCGCGGACCCGCAACGCGCGCACGGCGTTTCGGCTCTCCAGCCAGCGTTCCCGCTCGGCCTGGTATACGGCGGACACCTGCTGGGACATCTCGTCGACGTAGCCGAACATCAGCGTCGACATGCTGCCGAGAACGCTCAGGCTCAGATCGGGGTCCAGCTCGGCGGCTCGGATCTCCGCCAGCACCAGCTGCAGCGCCACCGAGTGGCCCAGCCGGTAGCCGCGCACCAGGGCGTTGACCGGCACCCCGCGCTGGGCCAGCCGGCGGGAATGCTCCAGAGCGACTGCGGGGGCGGCGATCTCGGTGACCGGGATGTTGTGGCGGATCGCCGAGAAGTACGCCTCGACATTGGCCGCAACGGTCTCATGCAGCAGTTGCAGCAGCGACGAGTCGCTGGTCAGGTCCGGCGACTGCTTGGCAACCAGATCCTCGATCACCGCGATGGTCTCGTCCAGGCGGTCGTAGAGGCGCTGCGAGATGGCGATCGCGGCCTCGGCGACGTTCGCGTCGTCGGTGGGAGCGGCCATAGCCAGACCGTAGTCGCCGGCTCGGCGAATGCAACGCGCCGGGCGGCGCGGGCTAAACCCGCCGGGGTGCGGCCAGCCGTTCCCGGCGCAGCAGGTCCACTTCCGGCAGCTGTAGGGCAGGCAGGTCGCCGACCACCTTCGACAGCAGCAGATCCGCCAGCTCCGGGTTACGGGCCAGGCAGGGTCCGTGCAGATAGGTGGCCACGACGCTGCCCTGCACAGCACCGTCGTAACCGTCGCCGTCCCGGTTTCCGGCACCCTTGGTGACCGCACTCAGCGGCGCGGCGTCCGGCCCCAGCACGGTGCCGCCGCGGTGGTTCTCGAACCCGGTCAGTGGCGCGCTCAACCCCGCCAGCAGCGGGGTGGCGACCACTTCGCCGATGCTGCGCGACTCCTGCGGCGAGGTGGTCACATCGAGTAACCCGACCCCGTCGACGCGTTCCCCGGCCGAGGTCTCATACCAGTGCCCGAGCACCTGGATCGCCGCGCAGATCGCCAGCACCGGCGCGCCGCGGGCGGCCGCGCGCTGCAACCCCGGGTGGGTGATCAGATGCCGGGTTGCCAGCCGCTGCGCGTAATCCTCGGCGCCGCCCAGGGTGTAGAGGTCCAAGGATTCGGGCACCGGGTCGGCCAGGGTGATCTCGACGATCTCGGCGGGGATGCCGCGCAGCAGTAGTCGCTGTCGCAGCACCACGGCGTTGCCTCCGTCGCCGTAGGTGCCCATCACGTCGGGCAGCACCAGCCCGATCCGCACCGGATCAGCCATTGCCCAGCCTCCGCTGCAACTGCAGGAACGCGGTGTAGTTGGCGACCACCTCGACCGGCCCGGGTGGGCAGGACGCGATCGCGGCGAGGGTGTCGTGCACCAAGGTGTGCTGTACACCGGCGTAGCCGAGCCGTACCGCCAGATCGGTGCCGCGCTCGCCGGAGGCCACCACGTGGACACCTTCGAAGTGTTCGAAACGGACGTCCCACAGCCACGAGAGGTCTTCGCCGTCGGGCACCTGCCCGTTGACGGCGATCACCACCCCGGCGGCGTGCTTGTCGACCATCGACAGGGCCTCTTGCCAACCGGCCGGGTTCTTGGCCAGCAGCATCCGCACGGTGTGGTCACCCACCTGGATGGTGCGGTAGCGGCCGGCCACCTCGTCGACGGCGGACACCGCGGCCACCGCTTTGGCCGGATCGGCGCCCAGCGCCACCGCGGCCGCGACGGCCTGGGCGGCGTTGCCGCGGTTGACGGTGCCGGGCAGCGCCAGGTGCATCGGCAGCACCAGCCCGTCCGGTCCGTACAGGGAGTCGTCGTCGAACCACCACTGTGGGGTGGGGCGGCTGAACTCACTGCCCGTCGAGCGCCAGTGCTCCTCGCGGCGGTCGATCACCTCGCCGCTGCGCGGGCAGCTGACCGAGTCGCCGGACCAGCCGGCGCGGGCGGCGACCCAGACCACGTTGGGGCAGTCGTAGGCGGCCGAGGCCATCAGGACGTCGTCGCAGTTGGCGACCACCACGGTCTGCGGGTGACGGGCCAGCCCCGTGCGCAGGGCGCGTTCCACGGCGTTGATCTCGCCGACGCGGTCCAGCTGGTCGCGCGACAGGTTGAGCAGCACCACCACGGCCGGTGACACCGCATCGGCGACATGGGGGACATGCATCTCGTCGACTTCGAGCGCCGCCAGTTGCGCGCCCCGGTCGGCGGCCAGCGCCGCCACCAGCCCGGCGTCCATGTTGGCGCCCTCGGCATTGGTGGCCACCGCGCCCAGGTCCTGCAGCGCGGCGGCCAGCATGCGGGTGGTGGTCGACTTGCCGTTGGTGCCGGTGACGATGGCGGTGCGCCGCCCCGTCCCGAGCTGGCGCAGGATCGAGCGGTCCAGAGTCATGGCGACCAGTCCGCCGATCATCGCGCCGGCCCCGCGCCCGGTCACCCGCGACGCCCACCGGGCGCTCGCCCCGGCGGCCAGCGCCATGCGTCCGCGGGCGGTGATCATGGCCGTGATTTTAGGGCGCGTGCGCCGGGCGAGGCGGGTTGCCCTGGCAAGGCAGCATGACCACACGCCCGCACCGCGCAGTTCGAGCGGCGACACGGGCGCCGGCGCTCCGTCTGGGACCACCGGTCATGCCATCCTCGTCACATGAGTGCTCGGTGGGGCCGCCCGGCCCGCGAATCCGGCGACGGTTGGGTGGTTGTCGACGTCGAGACATCGGGCTTTCGGCCCGGGCAGGCCCGGGTGCTCAGCCTCGCCGCGCTGGTGCTCGACCCGCAGGGCCGGGTGGAACATTCGGTGTCACATCTGGTGAACCCCGGTACCGACCCGGGTCCCACCCATGTGCACGGGCTGACCGCCGAAATGCTGGCGGGGCAGCCACGATTCGCCGACGTCGTCGACGAGGTCGCGGCCCTGCTGCCGGGGCGCACCCTGGTGGCCCACAACGTGACGTTCGACTACACGTTCCTGGCGGCCGAAGCCGAGATGGCCGGTGCGGAACTGCCCGTCGACTCGGTGATGTGCACCCTGGAGCTGGCCCGCCGCCTGGATCTGGGTCTGCCCAACCTGCGGTTGCAGACGCTGGCCGCGCACTGGGGCGTCGTCGCGACCCGGGCGCATGACGCACTCGATGACGCCCGGGTGCTGGCCGGGGTGCTCCAGCCTGCGCTGCAGCGCGCCCGGGAACGCGACGTGTGGCTGCCGGTGCGGCCGGTGACCCGCCGCCGCTGGCCCAACGGCCGGATCACCCACGACGAACTGCGGCCGCTGAAGGCACTGGCCTCACGGATGCCGTGCGCGTACCTCAACCCGGGCCGCTACGTGCGGGGACGCCCGCTGGTGCAGGGCATGCGGGTGGCGCTGTCTGCGGAGTGCACCCGCACCCACGAGGAACTCGTGGAACGCATCCTGCACGCCGGCCTGGCCTACAGCGACGTCGTCGATGCCCACACCTCGCTGGTGATCTGCAACGAGGAGCGGCCCGAGCAGGGCAAGGGCTACTTGGCGCGCGAACTCGGTGTGCCGACGGTCTCCGACCGCGACTTCATGGCCTGCGTCGAGCGGGTGGTCGACGGCACCGGCATCGAAGAGTTCGTCGATGCCGGTGCGGCCGGCGAGCAGATTTCGCTGTTCTGACGCAACTTCCCCGTCCGTCACTGCAGCCGCTGCTGCCTCGGCTGTCAGCGCCGGGCGGGCGCAACGCGTGTGCCCGCCTCTGAGCGACAACCCGACAACCCGAGAACCGTCAACCCGATAACCCGAGAAGTCGGCAACCCGACAACCCGGCCCACCCGACAACCATCGCCGTCGCGGTCCGTTGTCGCTCAGAGGTGGGCACACATCACCCACCCGACCCGCAGTTGCCCGTGGGGCGGATGTGGCGAGAAGGAACCTCAGCCGAGCCGGGCGGCCCGGTTCACCGCCGAGACCACCGCCCGCAGCGACGCGGTGGTGATCGACGGTGCGATCCCGACGCCCCAGACGGTGTTGCTCTGCTCATGCGTCCGACCCGCGTCGCCCGGCTCCGCCGCGCTCGCGATCGGCCGGCCGATCCTCGCCTCCACGTAGGCCGCGGCCTGGGCCTCCTCGCCGGCACTCATCGCGTGCTCGGAGTAGTCCAGCACGCTCACGTGCACGCCGACGTGACTCAGCGCGTCGACGAACGCGGCCAGCGGGCCATTGCCCGCCCCGGTGATGGTGGTCTCCTCGCCGTCGACCTTGACCACGGCCTCGATGCGGTCGATGCCGTCGTCGGTCTCGGCGGCGGTCAGCTTCTGGTGCATCCGCTCCAGCGGCCGGATCGGGTTGAGGTACTCCTCGGCGAAGGCGTCCCACATCTGTTTGGGGGTGACCTCGCCGCCCTCCCCGTCGGTCAGCTGCTGGATCACCTTGGAGAACTCGATCTGCAGCCGGCGCGGCAGCACCAGCCCGTGATCGGTCTTCATCACATACGCCACGCCGCCCTTGCCGGACTGCGAGTTGACCCGGATCACCGCCTCGTAGGTGCGGCCCACATCGCGGGGGTCGATCGGCAGGTAGGGCACCTGCCAGAGCATGTCGTCGACGTCGGAGTCCGCGGCGTCGGCGTCGAACTTCATCTGGTCCAGGCCCTTGTTGATGGCGTCCTGGTGGCTGCCGGAGAACGCCGTGTAGACCAGGTCGCCTCCGTAGGGGTGGCGCTCGGGCACGCCCAGCTGGTTGCAGTACTCGACCGTGCGGCGGATCTCGTCGATGTTGGAGAAGTCGATCTGCGGGTCCACGCCGCGGGAGAACATGTTCAGGCCCAGCGTCACCAGACAGACGTTGCCGGTGCGTTCGCCGTTGCCGAACAGGCAGCCTTCGATCCGGTCGGCGCCGGCCGCATAACCCAGTTCCGCGGCTGCCACGGCGGTGCCGCGGTCGTTGTGCGGGTGCAGGCTCAGGATCACGCTGTCCCGGCGCTTGAGGTTGCGGCTCATCCACTCGATCGAGTCGGCGTAGACGTTCGGCGTGGCCATCTCCACCGTTGCCGGCAGGTTGAAGATGATCGGGTTGTCCGGCGTCGGCTCGATCACATCGCCCACCGCGTCACAGACCGCCTTGGCGTATTCGAGCTCGGTTCCGGTGTAGGACTCCGGCGAATACTCGTAGCGCCACCGGGTGTCGGGGTACCTGGCGGCCTCCTCCAGGCACTTGCGCGCCCCGGCCACCGCGATGGCCTGCACCGCGGCCTGGTCGGCGCGAAACACCACCCGGCGCTGCAGGATCGACGTCGAGTTGTAGAAGTGCACGATCACGTTCTTCGCGCCCGCGCAGGCGGTGAAGGTGCGCTCGATGAGCTCGTCGCGGCACTGGGTCAGCACCTGCAGGGTGACGTCGTCGGGTACCGCGCCGGTCTCGATGATCTCGCGGACGAAGTCGAAGTCGGTCTGGCTGGCCGACGGGAAGCCGACCTCGATCTCCTTGTAACCCATGGCGACCAGCAGGTCGAACATCCGGCGTTTGCGGGCCGGGCTCATCGGGTCGATCAGGGCCTGGTTGCCGTCGCGCAGGTCGACCGCACACCACAGCGGGGCGCGATCGATGACCCGGTCGGGCCAGGTGCGGTCCGGCAGGGTGATCGCCTCGACCTCGTCGGCGAAGCTGCGATAGCGGTTGACCGGCATGGCCGAACCGCGCTGGGGATTCCAGACGGGCTGGCCTGGGGCGCGCGGCCCCGCGGGCTGGGTGATGGCGCGCGCGGACGTGAAGGCGTCCGGGCTCGAGGGGGTGGAATAGGTAGTCACGTTTTCGCTCCGGCTTGTGAGGGCTTGTCCAAAAAGACTCAGACCGGCGCATCGGCGAAACCCGCGACGGGAAGCCGGTCCTGGTCAGACCCCGTCGCGGCGTCCGAGCAGGAGCGCGCGCAGCACGTCGATGAGTTTACACGCCGATGACGCGGCCCCGGCGCGATGTCCTCGCACGATGCTGCTCCGGAGGCCGAGTGAGCGGGCGGAATGCTTCCCCTATCCTTGTTGAGGTTATAGAGGCCCGATCAGTCAAATCGGCGGAAAGGACGACCGTGGCGCTCGTCGTGCAGAAATACGGCGGATCGTCGGTGGCCGACGCCGACCGGGTTCGTCGGGTCGCCGAGCGCATCGTCGAGACCAAAAGGGCCGGCAACGAGGTCGTGGTGGTCTGTTCGGCGATGGGCGACACCACCGACGACCTGCTGGACCTGGCGCAGCAGGTCTGCTCCGCGCCGCCGGCCCGTGAGCTGGACATGCTGCTGACCGCCGGGGAGCGGATCTCCAATGCGCTGGTGGCGATGGCCGTGGAGGAGCTGGGCTGCAACGCGCGGTCCTTCACCGGCTCGCAGGCCGGCGTCATCACCACCGGGGCCCACGGCAAGGCCAAGATCATCGACGTCACGCCGGGCCGGCTGCAGGCCGCGCTCGGTGAGGACCAGGTGGTGTTGGTCGCCGGCTTCCAGGGCGTCAGCCAGGACACCAAGGACGTCACCACGTTGGGCCGCGGCGGCTCGGACACCACCGCGGTGGCCCTGGCCGCGGCGCTGCACGCCGACGTCTGCGAGATCTACACCGATGTCGACGGCATCTTCAGCGCCGACCCGCGCATCGTGCCCAACGCCAAGCGCCTGGACACCGTCACGTTCGAGGAGATGCTCGAACTCGCCGCCTGCGGCGCCAAGGTGCTCATGCTGCGCTGCGTGGAATACGCCCGCCGCTACCACCTGCCCATCCACGTCCGGTCCTCCTACTCGGACAAGCCCGGCACCATCGTTTCCGGATCGATCAAGGACATCCCCATGGAAGACGCCATCCTGACCGGAGTCGCGCACGACCGCAGCGAAGCCAAGGTGACCGTGGTCGGCATCCCCGACCTGCCCGGCTACGCCGCCAAGATCTTCCGGGCCGTCGCCGACGCCGACATCAACATCGACATGGTGTTGCAGAACGTCTCCAAGGTCGAGGACGGCAAGACCGACATCACCTTCACCTGCCCCCGCGACAACGGCCCGGCCGCGGTGGCCAAGTTGGAGTCGCTCAAGAGCGAGATCGGCTTCGCCGAGGTGCTCTACGACGCCAAGGTGGGCAAGGTGTCGCTGATCGGAGCCGGGATGCGCAGCCACCCGGGCGTCACAGCCACGTTCTGCGAGACGCTGGCCGACAACGGGGTCAATATCGACTTGATCTCCACCTCCGAGATCCGGATCTCGGTGCTGTGCGCCGAGGACGATCTGGACAAGGCCGTCGTCGCCCTGCACGAGGCGTTCGCCCTCGGCGGCGACGAGGCGGCCACCGTCTACGGCGGGACGGGACGCTAAATGGTCGCCATCGGTGTGGTCGGTGCCACCGGCCAGGTCGGCCAGGTGATGCGCGCCTTGCTCGAGGAGCGCAACTTCCCGGCCGAGGAGGTCCGGTTCTTCGCCTCGGCGCGCTCGGCCGGGCGCAAGCTGGCATTCCGCGGCGCCGAGATCGAGGTCGAGGACGCCGAGACTGCCGACCCGGCCGGGCTGGACATCGCGCTGTTCTCCGCCGGGGCGACCATGTCGCGGGTGCAGGCGCCGCGGTTCGCCGCCGCGGGGGTCACGGTGATCGACAACTCGTCGGCGTGGCGCAAGGACCCCGAGGTACCGCTGGTGGTCTCGGAGGTGAACTTCGACCGGGACGTGCGCGGCAAGACGTTGCCCAAGGGCATCATCGCCAACCCGAACTGCACCACGATGGCGGCGATGCCGGTGCTCAAGCCGCTGCACGACGAGGCCGGCCTGATCCGCCTGATCGTCTCCACCTACCAGGCTGTCTCGGGCAGCGGGCTGGCCGGCGTGCAGGAGCTGGCGACCCAGGTCCGGGCGGTGCTCGACGGCGCCGAGCAGCTGGTGCACGACGGTGGCGCGGTCGAGTTCCCGGCACCCAACAAGTACGTCGCACCCATCGCGTTCAACGTGGTGGCGCTGGCGGGCTCACTGGTCGACGACGGCTCAGGCGAGACCGACGAGGACCAGAAGCTGCGCTACGAGAGCCGCAAGATCCTCGGTATCCCCGAGCTTTTGGTCAGCGGCACCTGTGTCCGGGTGCCGGTGTTCACCGGCCACTCGCTGTCGATCAACGCCGAGTTCGCCCGGCCGCTGTCGCCGCAGCGCGCCGCTGAGCTTTTGGCCGAGGCTCCGGGTGTGACGGTGACCGACGTGCCGACCCCGTTGGCCGCCGCGGGCGCCGACGACTCGCTGGTGGGCCGCATCCGGGTCGACCCGGGTGCTCCCGACGGGCGTGGCCTGGCCCTGTTCGTCTCCGGGGACAACTTGCGTAAGGGCGCGGCGCTCAACACGATTCAGATCGCCGAGCTGCTGGCTGAGGCTTCAGGCTCCTAACGCGGCTCCCCCAGGCGCCGAACGTGCACTCAGCCCGAGATTCTCCAGGATTATTCGGGCTGAATACACGCTCGGCGTCATCAGCGGTGCTGGCACTGCTGTTGGCGCTGCCCGCGACGGCGCACGCCGAGCCGCCCGCACCCATCCCACGTCCGGTGCTGTGGCCGCTCGCCGAGGGCCAAGTGGTGCGCATCGGCCCCACCGCCGGAACCGGTACGCCCACCGGCGATTACGGGATCGGCGCCACCGACCTGTGCGAGTTCATGGAGTTCCCCAGCGCGGTGCTGCAGATCTGTGGAGACAGTTTCGCCGGGCAGGGCGTGGGCTACGGCGGCTGGTATTCGCCGATCGCGCTGCGCGCCGACCCCGACTCGGTGGATGACCCCGCCGGGGTGCGCTACACCGGGGTGCTGGGGGTCGACAAGCCGCTGCTCGCCGACCCGACGCCGGTGGGCGCAACCCAGCTGCCGGCCGGGATCGTGTCGATCAACCGGACCAACTATCTGCTGGTGACCACCGCGAAGATGCTGGTGCCGCAGAGCTCGCGGCTGGTGAAAGCCGATCCGGCGCAACCGGGTTGGCAGACGGTACCCGGATCGGTGCGACCCGCCTCCTATCAGGGTCACGGCCAGTCCCAGATCAGCGGCTACTACGACCCGGTGCCGACGCCGGACTCGGCCACCGGCTGGGTGTACATCGTCGCCAACAACTTCGACCGCAGTGCCGCGGTGACGCTCTACCGGGTCGCCCCGGCCCGGTTCACCGACCGCAGCGCCTGGCAGGGCTGGTCGGCGAGCGCCGGCTGGGGACATCCGCCCACACCGCTGTGGAACGACCAGATCGGTGAGCTCAGCCTGCGCCAGGTCGACGGCAAGCCGGTGCTGTCCTACTTCAACGGCACCACCGGCAACATGGAGGTGCGGGTGGCCTACGAGCCGACCGGGCTGGGCACCGCCCCGGTGACCACCGTGGTGCAGCACGCCGAGTGGCCGGATCCGCCGGTGCCCGTCGAGACCCTGCCGTCACCGTTCGACAACCGGCTGGCCCAGCCCTACGGCGGCTATATCTCCCCGGGATCGACGCTGGACGAGCTGCGGGTGTTCGTCAGCCAGTGGAACACCCAGCCGCGCGACCGGGCGCCCTATCGGGTCATCCAGTTCGCGGTTAACCCGTTCAAGCCCTGGTCGGTCAGTCCACCGTCGTGATCGCATCCCCGGTGACACCCGCCCTCGTCGCCGGCTCGCTGCACCCCGGCCTGCCGTGTCACGCCCCTTCGGCGGCGGCCGGGCGCGGGACGCGAAACCGACCCGCGATGATGGAGCGATGAGTCGGATAACGCAGCGCCGGCGGATCACCCGCTTCGTCGCAGGGGAGGCGACGCAGCGGCTGGAGACACTGGCGGTGGAGGAACCGCTGGAGATCCGGCTGGACGGCCGGCCGCTCACCGTCACCATGCGCACCCCGGGATCCGATGTCGAGCTGGCGCAGGGCTTCTTGCTCTCCGAGGGCATCATCGCCGGGCGGGACGATGTGCGCGGCGCGCGTTACTGCGGCGAATCGGGGTCCGCCGACACCTACAACGTGCTGGACGTGACGCTGGCGCCGCACGTGCCGCCCCCGGTGGTGGACATCTCCCGCAATTTCTATGCCACCTCCTCGTGTGGCATCTGCGGCAAGGCCGCCCTGGACGCGGTGCGCCTTTCGAGCCGGTACCGCCCGGGCGACGACCCGGTCCAGGTGCCCGCGGCGGCGTTGACGGCGCTGCCCGAGCAGTTGCGGGCCGCGCAGGACGTCTTCGCCCGCACCGGAGGTCTGCATGCCGCGGCGCTGTTCGACTTCACCGACGGGGGCACCATGCAGGTCGTCCGGGAGGACATCGGCCGGCACAACGCCGTCGACAAGGTGATCGGCTGGGCGCTGGAGCGCGGCCGGGTTCCGTTGACCGGGTCGGTGCTGCTGGTCAGTGGGCGGGCTTCGTTCGAGTTGACCCAGAAGGCGGTGATGGCCGGGGCGCCCGTCCTGGCCGCGGTGTCGGCGCCGTCGTCGC
Source organism: Mycobacterium sp. UM_Kg1 (assembly GCF_000972925.1). Taxonomy (NCBI): domain Bacteria; kingdom Bacillati; phylum Actinomycetota; class Actinomycetes; order Mycobacteriales; family Mycobacteriaceae; genus Mycobacterium; species Mycobacterium sp. UM_Kg1. Next base: position 44,672 of record NZ_JRMK01000013.1, read on the forward strand.
TGGCGGTCGACTTGGCCGAGGAATGCGGGTTGACGCTGGTCGCGTTCCTGCGGGGCGACTCGATGAACGTCTACAGCCGTGCCGACCGCATCACCGGTGACGATCTGCGGCAATAGATCGAAAACCCAGGTAAACGGCGTAGCATCAGGCCTCAGTTATCGACCGGACCGATTGCGTGCCGTCCGGGAAAGCGCTCCGTGCCCGCGCGATCGGCCCGGTTGCATCCTCGAGGGAACCCGAGCGGCCCGGTTCGCGACTAATCGGTAGTTGACGAATAGGGGTGGAGATGAGCTTGTTGGATGCGCATATTCCGCAGTTGGTGGCCTCGGAGTCGGCGTTCGGCGCCAAGGCGGCGTTGATGCGGTCGAC
>NZ_JRMK01000014.1:0-44558 GCF_000972925.1 Mycobacterium sp. UM_Kg1
CGACGGAGGAGAGGCGAAGCCGGGACCGCCGCGTGGGTCCGGCGGTTCGGCGAGGCTCGACGGAGGAGAGGCGAAGCCGGGACCGCCGCATAGGTCCAGTAGGTTTCGCTGCTGGCGAACCTGACACCCGCCGGAACGTTTTTCGCGGGCTCAGACGTTGTCCCTTGCATCCGCAGTTGGGTCTTTCGGGGCCCGCCGTCGGGTGAGCGATCTGCCCGCGCACTGCAAGGCAGATCACAGCACAGTGCGCCGCCCACTAGAGTGGACGGCAGGCGCGCCGGCCGAGCCGAGGCCGATCGTGCCGATCGCGAGGGAGAGCAGGTAGCCACCGATGTTCGAGAGATTCACCGACCGTGCCCGCAGGGTCGTCGTCCTGGCCCAAGAAGAGGCCCGGATGCTCAACCACAACTACATCGGGACCGAGCACATCCTGCTGGGTCTCATCCACGAGGGCGAGGGCGTGGCCGCCAAGTCGCTGGAGTCGCTGGGCATCTCCTTGGAAGGGGTGCGCAGCCAGGTCGAAGAGATCATCGGCCAGGGCCAGCAGGCGCCGTCGGGGCACATCCCGTTCACGCCCCGCGCCAAGAAGGTGCTCGAGCTGAGCCTGCGTGAGGCGCTGCAACTCGGCCACAACTACATCGGGACCGAGCACATTCTGCTCGGCCTGATTCGTGAGGGCGAGGGTGTGGCAGCCCAGGTGCTGGTCAAGCTCGGCGCCGACCTGACCCGGGTCCGTCAGCAGGTGATCCAGCTGCTCAGCGGCTACCAGGGCAAGGAGACCGCGGAGGCCGGCACCGGCGGACGCGGCGGCGAGTCCGGCTCACCGTCGACCTCCCTGGTGCTCGACCAGTTCGGCCGCAACCTGACCGCCGCCGCCATGGAGGGCAAGCTCGACCCCGTGATCGGCCGCGAGAAGGAAATCGAGCGGGTCATGCAGGTGCTGTCTCGCCGCACCAAGAACAACCCGGTGCTCATCGGTGAGCCCGGCGTCGGCAAGACCGCCGTGGTGGAGGGCCTGGCGCAGGCCATTGTCGCCGGCGAAGTCCCCGAGACGCTCAAGGACAAGCAGCTCTACACCCTGGACCTGGGTTCACTGGTGGCCGGCAGCCGTTACCGCGGCGACTTCGAAGAGCGCCTGAAGAAGGTTCTCAAGGAGATCAACACCCGCGGCGACATCATCTTGTTCATCGACGAGCTGCACACCCTGGTGGGTGCCGGCGCGGCCGAGGGCGCCATCGACGCGGCCTCGATCCTCAAGCCGAAGCTGGCCCGCGGTGAACTGCAGACCATCGGTGCCACGACCCTCGACGAGTACCGCAAGTACATCGAGAAGGACGCGGCGCTGGAGCGCCGGTTCCAGCCGGTGCAGGTCGGCGAGCCGACCGTCGAGCACACCATCGAGATTCTCAAGGGCCTGCGGGACCGTTACGAGGCTCACCACCGCGTCTCGATCAGCGACTCTGCGATCGTGGCGGCGGCCACCCTGGCTGACCGTTACATCAACGACCGGTTCCTGCCGGACAAGGCGATCGACCTGATCGATGAGGCCGGTGCCCGGATGCGGATTCGCCGGATGACCGCGCCGCCGGACCTGCGCGAGTTCGACGAGAAGATCGCCGACGCGCGCCGCGAGAAGGAGTCTGCGATCGACGCGCAGGACTTCGAGAAGGCCGCCAGTCTGCGGGACCGGGAGAAGCAACTGGTCGCCCAGCGGGCAGAGCGTGAAAAGCAGTGGCGCTCGGGCGATCTGGACGTCGTGGCTGAGGTCGACGACGAGCAGATCGCGGAGGTTCTGGGCAACTGGACCGGCATTCCGGTGTTCAAGCTGACCGAGGCGGAGACCCCCCGCCTGCTGCGGATGGAAGATGAGCTGCACAAGCGGATCATCGGCCAGGAAGACGCGGTCAAGGCCGTCTCGAAGGCGATTCGGCGTACCCGCGCCGGCCTGAAGGACCCCAAGCGGCCCTCGGGCTCGTTCATCTTCGCCGGTCCGTCGGGTGTGGGTAAGACCGAGCTGTCCAAGGCGCTGGCGGAGTTCCTGTTCGGCGACGACGACGCGCTCATCCAGATCGACATGGGCGAGTTCCACGACCGCTTCACCGCGTCGCGGCTCTTCGGTGCCCCTCCGGGCTACGTCGGCTACGAAGAGGGCGGGCAGCTCACGGAGAAGGTGCGGCGCAAGCCGTTCTCGGTGGTGCTGTTCGACGAGATCGAGAAGGCCCACTCCGAGATCTACAACAGCCTGTTGCAGGTGCTTGAGGACGGCCGGCTCACCGACGGGCAGGGCCGCACGGTGGACTTCAAGAACTGTGTCCTGATCTTCACCTCCAACCTGGGCACCTCGGACATCTCCAAGGCCGTCGGACTCGGGTTCACCCAGGGCGGCGGCGAGAACAACTACGAGCGGATGAAGCTCAAGGTCAACGACGAGCTCAAGAAGCACTTCCGCCCGGAGTTCCTCAACCGCATCGACGACATCATCGTCTTCCACCAGCTCACCAGGGAAGAGATCATCCAGATGGTCGATCTGATGATCGGCCGGGTGGCCAAGCAGCTCAAGGCCAAGGACATGGATATCGCGCTGACCGACAAGGCCAAGTCCCTGCTGGCCAAGCGCGGCTTCGACCCGGTGCTGGGTGCGCGTCCGCTGCGGCGCACCATCCAGCGCGAGATCGAGGACCAGCTCTCGGAGAAGATCCTGTTCGAAGAGCTCGGCCCCGGCCAGCTGGTGACTGTCGACGTCGAGAACTGGGACGGCGAGGGTGCGCACGAGAACGCGGTGTTCACCTTCGCCGGTGGCCCGAAGCCGACGGCCGAGGCGACCGACCTGGCCAAGGCGGCTGCGGAGTAGTTTCGATCGCTGAATTCTGGCGACGTGACCCGGCGGGTCACGTCGCCAGATTCATTTTCGGCCCGTCGCCGCCCTAGCCGGGCAACAGCGCGAACGCCTGCTTGGCGACCTGCAGCATCCAGCTGCCGACGCTCTTGCCGTGATCGCGCGGCCAGTTGAGCTGAAAGCTCACCACCCAGGGCTGACCGCCCCGGTCCACGGCGTACCAGCTGAAAGTCAGGTCGCCGGGCAGGCCGCCGGCCTTGGCGCCGATGTAGGGCCACTCGGTGCGGGGCAGGTCGATGCCACGAACTGCCGACAGGATCTCGCGTACCGGTGCGGCCGCGCCGACCGCAGCGGCCTGCAACGCGACGTGCAGCCGGCAGATGTCCTCGGCGCTGCCGTACCACTCGGCGCCATAGGCCGACGCGGGGTCGTGCGCCCGGACCGGGTCGGGCTCATAGGGCCGCGAATCGGCCTGCTGCAACAACTTTGCCCGTTCCTGCGGTGAACCGTGCTGCCATTGCTCGCGCAGATCCGGCTTGCCCCAACCCACCGAGAACATTTCGTACATGGTGGGAAACGGCGTCATGCTGGCCGGGTCGTGGTGGCCGGCCGCGACCAGCGCCCGCTCGACCGCACGCGTGCCAACCCGGCCGATCAGCAGATCGGTTGCCATGTTGTCGCTGGTGGCGATCATTTTCTCGGCAGCCCTGCGTACCGAGACATGGGCGCCGTCGGGCAGTTCCTCCAGGCCTGACGAGCCCACCGCTTTGGCTCGGGCGGTAATGGTCAGCGGGTCATCCCAGGACAGTCTCCCGGCCTTCACCTCGTTGGCCACGGCCAGCAGCACGTACAGCTTGAAGATGGACGCCAGCGGCAGCGACGCGGCGGTGTTGGCCCCGGCCACTGGTTTGCAGGCGCCCCGGTCCACCCGTGCGGCCTGGTAGGAGTACCGGGCTCCGGTCTTGCTCAGCACCTCGTCGAGGTCGTGCCAGGAACCGATGTCCGGTGCCTCGGTGGTCGCTTTGAACAGGTCCACCATGCCGTTGTCATCGGTGCGGAGCCGGATGTCCTGACGCGCCCCGTAGGAGGTGATCAGGTGCAAGGTGGCGGCGCCGGCGCTGATGTCGACGCCGTCGAGGCGGAACGGGCGGTCCCACCACAGCGACTCCATGGACGTGACCACCTGCTCGACCTTGTCGGGTGCCGCCAGGGTCGCCACTCCGATCGGACCGATCGGCCAGTCGGAGTTCAGCATGTCCATGGTCTGCTTGGCGCGCAGACCCGGCGGTGTCTTGGTCGAAATCGTCCCCCCGCCGGCGCCGGGGTCGGCCGGTGAGGCCGGCGAAGGGACACAACCGGCGACAGCCCCGGCGACGGTGACCAGGGTCAGAGAGGTTGTCCAGGCCGCCAGTCGGCGCCGCACAGGGCTAGTCCGAAGCGGCGTTTCCGGCAACGTCGAGCACGACCTCGAACTCCAGCAGCGAGGCCCCGGTGGCCACCGGCTTGGCCCGCTCCCCGGCGTGGGCTTCGATGGCCGGTCCCTTGGCCCATGCCTGGAAAGCCTCGTCGGACTCCCAGTGTGTGACCACGAAGTAGCGGTCGTCGCCCTTGACCGGACGCAGCAGCTGGAAGCCAAGGAAACCGGGCTGGTTCTCCACCGCGTGTGCCCGGTGGGCGAATCGCTTCTCCAATTCGGGCCCGGCGTCGGCGGGCACCTCGATTGCGTTGATCTTCACCACTGACATGTGGCCTAGGCTACCGTGCCCCGGGTGAAGACCGCGTCGACCGAGTTGCTGACCTATCGCGGCGGGCACGGGACGCCGCTGGTGCTGGTTCATGGACTGATGGGCCGGGGCACCACCTGGGGGCGCCAGCTGCCGTGGCTGACCCGGCTGGGGGCGGTGTACACCTACGACGCGCCCTGGCACCGTGGCCGCGAGGTGGCCGACCCTCACCCGATCAGCACCGAACGCTTCGTCGCCGACCTGGCCTGCGCGGTGGAGCAGTTGCCGGGCCCGGTGCGCCTGGTCGGGCATTCGATGGGTGGGCTGCACTCGTGGTGTCTGGCCGCCCGTCGCCCTGAGCTGGTCTCCGAGCTGGTGGTCGAGGACATGGCACCGGACTTCCGGGGCCGCACCACCGGTGCGTGGGAACCCTGGGTGCATGCCCTGCCTCTCGAGTTCGACAGCGCCGAGCAGGTGATCGCCGAGTTCGGCGACATCGCCGGGCGCTACTTTCTGGAGGCCTTCGACCGCACCGAGACCGGCTGGCGGCTGCATGGTCGCCCCGAGTGGTGGCTGCAGATCGCCGCCGAATGGGGCACCCGCGATTACTGGGAGCAGTGGCAGCAGGTGCGTTGCGCGACGTTGTTGATCGAGGCCGGCAACTCGGTGACCCCGCCGGGGCAGATGCGCCAGATGCACAGTGTCGGCTTCGAGAGCACCTACCTGTGCGTTCCCGAGGCGGGACACCTGGTGCACGACGAGGCGCCGCAGACCTACCGCGAGGCCGTCGAGTCGTTTCTGTCCTGACCGGGCAGGGCGTAGCGCCCGTCGGCGAGCTGTTCGACCAGTCCGTCATCGAGCAGGGAGGCCAAGGCGCGCTCACGCTGAACCGGGTCCACCGGCCAGGCCAGGTCGAGGTCGCCGCGTGTCACGGCAACGGCGTTGTCCCGCAACACATCGAGCAACCGGCCGCGTACTTGTCGGTCGGTACCGGCGTAGCGCTGCGCCGGGCGCTTGGGTGCGGCGGGCGGGGGCGAACCGTCAAGTCGCCACCGACAGCTGTGTTGCAGCGGGCACTGGTCGCATCGCGGCGCTCGTGCGGTGCACACAATGGCACCCAACTCCATCAGGGCCGCGGAGAATCGGGCAGCGAGGTCGGCTTTCGGTAGTAGGGCCAGGAGGGCGCCGACGTCGGCATGATCACGCTTGGCCGACGGCGCGCCGGCGTCGGCGTTCCCGTGCACGGCGCGAGCCACTACGCGTCGCACATTGGTGTCGACCACCGGCACCGGTTTGCGGTAGGCGAAGCAGGCCACTGCCCGCGCGGTGTAGCTGCCGATCCCGGGCAACTGCTCGAGGGTGTCGACGTCATCGGGGACGGTGTCGGCGAAGTCCCGTGCGATCACTTCGGCGCACTCGTGGAGCCGCTTGGCACGGCGGGGGTAGCCGAGCTTGCCCCACGCCCGCAGCACATCGGCTTGGCTTGCCGCCGCAGTCGCCGACGGCGTCGGCCAGCGCGCCACCCAGTCCGGCCAGATCGGCAGCACCCGTGCCACCGGCGTCTGCTGCAGCATGAACTCACTGACGACGATCTGCCACGGGGTGACGTCACCCGCTCGCCAGGGAAGATCCCGCTCGGCAAACGTGAACCAGTTGAACAGATCGTTAAATTCGATCTTGATCGAGCGCGGCGTTCGATTCACAGGCAGAATATGCCCCATGCCCAACTCAAACCCGGTATCGGCGTGGAAAGCACTCAAGGAGGGTAACGAGCGATTCGTCGCCGGCGAGCCCATTCACCCCAGCCAGGACGTCGCGCGGCGCGCCGCGCTGGCCAACGGGCAGAAACCCACCGCAGCGGTGTTCGGCTGCGGCGACAGCCGGGTGGCCGCCGAACTGATCTTTGATCAGGGGCTGGGCGACATGTTCGTGGTCCGCACCGCCGGCCATGTCGTCGACTCGGCGGTGCTGGGCTCGCTCGAGTTCGCCGTGGACGTCCTCAACGTTCCGCTGATCGTGGTGCTCGGCCATGACAGCTGCGGCGCGGTCAAGGCCACGCTGGCAGCGCTGGACGGAGGCGCCGTTCCGGGTGGCTACCTGCGCGACATCGTGGAACGGGTGACGCCGTCGATCCTGCTGGGCCGCCGTGACGGGCTGCTCGCCGTCGACGAGTTCGAGACCCGGCACGTCAACGAGACCGTGGCGATGCTGGCCAGTCGATCCACGGTGATCGCCAACGGGATCGCTGCGGGCACGCTGGCGGTCGTCGGCGCCACCTATCACCTGGCCGACGGGCGGGTTTCGGCGCGTGACCACCTGGGCGACATCGGCGACTACGGCACGGAATAGTCGCCGAAGGTCACAACGCGGCTACGACACGCCGCGAAGGGTCGGACAACTCGCGCTGAGGTCGTCCTACCGTGAGAACGTGCTCGATTTGGAACCGCAGGGTCCGCTGCCTTCGCAGATCTACTGGCGACGACGTGGCCTCGCGCTGGGCATTGCGCTCATCGTGATCGCTGTGGTGTCGGCCGTCATCTTCGGCATAGTGCGCGGCAGCGCCGGCGCCGACAATGCCGACGGGAAGCAGACCGCCGCCGCGCAACACGCCAAGCCGCCGAACGCCTCCCCGGAAGAGGTCAAGACGCCCGTGGTGGCGCCCGACCAACAGGCGCCGCCACCCGCGCCGACCCCGACCGCGGCGGTGGTCCCGCCGCCGGTGCTCAAAGAGGGCGACGACTGCCCCGATTCGACGCTGGCGGTCAAGGGTCTGACCGCTCCGCAGTACACGGTGGGTGAACAACCGCAGTTCACCATGGTGGTCACCAACATCGGACTGGTTGCCTGCAAGCGCGACGTGGGCGCCGCGGTGCTGGCTGCCTACGTCTACACGCTGGACAATCAGCGGTTGTGGTCGAATTTGGACTGCGCGCCCTCGAACGAGACCCTGGTCAAGACGTTCGATCCCGGGGAGCAGGTCACCACCACGGTGACCTGGACCGGCATGGGTTCGGCGCCGCAGTGCCCGCTGCCACGACAACCGATCGGGCCGGGGACCTACAACCTGGTGGTCCAACTGGGCAATCTACGGTCGGCGACGGTGCCGTTCATGCTTACCGAACCGTCGCCGGACCTGCCTCCGCCGCCCCAGGACGGGCTCCCGCCGGGCCTGCCGCCACCGGGCAACTAGACCGACCGGCCCGCGCGTAACCGCGGCGGGGTCAGCCAGAACTCCGGTCCAGCAGCTGCGGGGGCGCGTAACCGGCTCGCCGGTCGGCGATTTCGGACAGGTGGTGCAGCGCGGTGACGATGTTGGCGGCGGCAACCGTGCGCAGGCCGCCAACCGTTGGCGGGGCGCCCGGTGGGGTCAGGGCGCTGGTGAATCCCAGCCGAGCCGCTTCGGCGAGCCGACGATCCATCCCGCTGACCGGGCGCAGGTCGCCGGCCAGGCCGACCTCGCCCACCACCACGGTGGTGGCCGGCAGCGGCAGATCCGCATAGGCCGAGGCCAGTGCGATGGCGACAGCCAGATCAGTAGACGGGTCGGTCAATCTCATACCGCCCACGGTGGACAGGTAGATGTCGCCGGCCGCGATGGGCAGGCCGGCGTGCTTGTCGAGCACTGCGGTGATCATGGCGGCGCGGGCGTGGTCGATGCCGCTGACCGCCCGGCGCGGCGAGCCGCCCGCCGGTTTGGCCAACAACGCCTGCACTTCGCCGATCAACGGTCGTTTGCCGTCCAGAGCGACGGTGATAGCGGTGCCCGGCACCGGCTCGCTGCGCTGCTCCAGGAACAGGCCGGAAGGGTCCGCGATGCCCTCGATGCCGTCGCCACGGAGCAGGAAGCAGCCCACCTCATCGGTGGCGCCGAACCGGTTCTTGACCGCGCGCACCATCCGCAGCACCGAGTTGCGGTCGCCCTCGAAATGCAGCACCACGTCGACGAGGTGCTCCAGTGACCGGGGCCCGGCGATGGCACCGTCCTTGGTCACGTGCCCGACCAGGATCAGTGCCACATCGGCACTCTTGGCTGCCGCTGTCAGGGCGGCCGTCACGGCCCGTACCTGGGTGACCCCGCCGGCTACGCCGTCGGTGTCGGCGGCCGCCACGGTCTGTACCGAATCCACCACCACCAGGGTCGGCCGCACCGCCTCGATGTGTCCCAAGATGGTCTGCAGGTCGGCTTCGGATGCCAGGTAGATCTCGTCGTGACTGCATCCGGTGCGCTCAGCGCGCAGCCGGATCTGGCCCGCGGATTCCTCCCCGGAGACGTAGAGCGCCCGCCGCCCGCCCAGCGCCCAGCGGTGAGCGACCTCGAGCAGCAGGGTGGACTTACCGACGCCGGGATCCCCGGCCAGCAGGGTGACCGAACCGGGAACCACCCCACCGCCCAGCACCCGGTCGAGTTCGGTGACTCCGGTGGGCGCCGGCCGAGAGCTGCCAGCCGCGATCGAGCTGATCGGAACCGCGGGCCGGGCCGGCGCGGCGGGCCGCAGGCCCCCCGCCGGTGCGGCCGCCTCGGCTACCGGGTCAATACCGCCCCAACTGCCGCACTCCGGGCAGCGGCCCAGCCACTTCGCGGTGGTGTTCCCGCATTCCGAACAGCGATAAAGCGAACGTGCCTTGGCCACGGGCAGACCGTATCGGCTAGGTCCGACAGGGCCGGCGTGCTACGGCGGTCAGTGATGCGACGTCAGCGGGCCGGCCGAGATCGGCACGTCCACGCTCACCGGTCCGGCGTTCTTGAAGTTGAAGGTGAAGTCGTAGGTCAAGCCGTTGCGGATCGGCTTGTCCAGCGTCACCGTCGCCGAGGCGGTGGTGGCGTCGGCCACGTCCGACAGCGCCTTGGCGGCGGGCGCCGCGGACAGGTCCGGTCCGGCCGGGGCGCTGACCACCAGGACTCCGCCGACCGGGACGGTCTTGCCGCCGGCCAGCGGCGACACCTTGCCGATGGAGGTCTTGATGTCGGTCAGCTCGTCGTCGGTTTCGGTCGACTGGTTGCTGACCACGAATACCAGGTCGACGGTCTGGCCGGGCTCGAGTGCCGCGCCGGTCTGCGTCGCCTGGATCCGCACGTCGCGCAGTGCCAGGGAGCCGACATCGGCTGAGGCGCCGTTGACCGCGGATGCCTGTTCAGCAGTCTGCGAGATCTGGCCGGTGCCGCAGCCGGCAATCGTCGCTGCCGCGACAAGCGCGATCGCAGCCCTGTTAAAGGCCCTGCTGAACGAGTTCACGTATGGTCTCCTGCCCGGCCGTTGCGACGTGTGACTATGCACTGTAGTAGCAACCCTCCCGTGACGATAGCTCAGGGTTGCAGGTGTGCCGCGACCCCCGCCGACCAGCCCTGATCAGGCTCTCATCAGGATCGGCCGAGCACGCTTCTCTGCGACTGTCAACCCCCCTTCTGGCCCGGCAGTGCCCCTGACCTGCACCGTTGTTCGTCGCGTGTCCTGACGGCGTGTTAGGATGGGGTAGCGAAAGGGGCTCAAATCAGATGATCTTTAAGGTCGGAGACACCGTCGTATATCCACACCACGGTGCAGCGTTGATCGAGGCGATTGAAACCCGGACCATCAAAGGCGAGCAAAAGGACTATCTGGTCCTCAAGGTGGCGCAGGGCGATCTCACCGTTCGAGTTCCCGCTGAGAATGCCGAATATGTCGGTGTGCGTGACGTTGTCGGCCAGGAGGGCCTGGACAAGGTCTTCCAGGTGTTGCGGGCCCCGCACACCGAGGAACCGACCAACTGGTCGCGTCGTTACAAGGCAAACCTGGAAAAGCTTGCTTCTGGAGACGTGCACAAGGTAGCCGAGGTCGTTCGCGACCTGTGGCGGCGGGATCAGGAGCGCGGCCTGTCTGCAGGCGAGAAGCGGATGCTGGCCAAGGCGCGGCAGATTCTGGTCGGTGAGCTGGCCTTGGCCGAGAACACCGATGACGCCAAGGCGGAGATCATCCTCGACGAGGTGCTGGCCGCGGCGTCCTGAGCGCGGCGTCCTGACCGCGACGTTTCGAGCTTTTCGAGAATCTCGGAGAATCGTTGCCAAGCACAGTAGCCGTGGTGCCGGCGGCTGGTGCAGGCGTCCGGCTGGGCGCCGGCGTACCGAAAGCATTCTTCCTGCTGGGCGGCCAGACGCTGATTGAGCGGGCCGTGGCGGGCCTGCGTGAGTCCGGAGTCGTCGACCAGGTGGTGGTCGCGGTTCCGCCGGACCGCACCGATGAGGCCAAGTTGATCCTGGGCGAAGCCGCCACCGTGGTGGCCGGCGGCGCCGACCGCGTGGAGTCCGTCCGGTTGGCGCTGGCCGGTGTCGCAGATTCGGACTACGTGCTGGTCCACGATGCCGCCCGGCCGTTGACCCCACCCGCGCTGGTACGGCGGGTGGTGGAGGCTTTGCACGCCGGCCACCGGGCGGTGGTCCCGGCTCTTGCGGTGGCCGACACCATCAAGGCGGTCGACGCCAACGGCATGGTGCTGGGCACCCCCGAGCGGGCCGGCCTGCGGGCCGTACAGACCCCGCAGGGCTTCGCCGCCGACCTGCTGCTGCGGGCCTATCGGCAGGCCGGCGCGGGCGCCCACTTCACCGACGACGCGTCCCTGGTCGAGCACGTCGGCGGCCAGGTCCAGACCGTCGAGGGGGACCCCCTGGCGTTCAAGATCACCACGGCCCTGGATGCGCTGCTGGCCCAGGCGGTCGTCAACCGGTGAGCGCGCTGCCGCGGGTCGGGGTGGGCACCGATGTCCACCCGATCGAGCCGGGCCGGCCCTGTTGGCTGCTGGGCCTGCTTTTTCCCGATGCCGACGGCTGTGCCGGACACTCAGACGGCGACGTAGCCGTACACGCCCTGTGTGACGCGCTGCTGTCGGCGGCAGGGTTGGGGGACCTCGGAGCGGTTTTCGGCGTCGACGAGCCCCGCTGGGCACACGTAACGGGTGCCGTGATGCTCGGGCACGTGCGCGAACTGCTCGACCAGAGCGGTTTTACGGTCGGCAACGCAGCGGTGCAGGTGATCGGTAACCGGCCCAAAGTGGGGCCGCGCCGTGCCGAAGCCCAGCAGTTGCTGTCGCAACTGCTGGGCGCACCGGTTTCGGTATCGGCCACCACCACCGACGGCCTGGGACTGACCGGCCGGGGTGAGGGGCTTGCCGCGGTGGCTACCGCGTTGGTTGTGCCTGCTTAAGCGGTCAGGCGGGACTAGCAGTTCCCGCCGAAGATGGTGCCGATGATGCAGAGGGCGATGCCGGTGCCGAGCTCCGCGCCGCCCGCGGCAGCACTGCCGGCGAACTCGGCGCTGGCCTCGGCGGCATCAGCCGCCAGCTCAGCGGCGATGTCGGTGCCGATACCAGCGCCGATCTCAGCGCCGCTTTCCAGCAATGCGGTGGAAGTACCGATCGCGGTTTCGCTCACCACGTCACCGGCTGCGCCCGCAACGTCGCCCAGCGCGACAGTGAGGATGTCCCCGGTTGCCCCGGTAATCAAGTCAGTGTCCAAGGTGGACAGGAAGTCAATGTCACCCAGGCCGAACGGCAGGTCGACGGCGGGCGCACTGAAGATCTCTGGGATCTCTGCGGCGGGCACGCTGAAGGCCTCGATGGCGGGTGAGAAGGCCTCGGCGGGCATGTTGAAAGCTTCGGCGGCGGGAGTGCTGAAAAGCGCGGTCGCGGCGGCCGCACCGGGAACGAGGCCCTCGGTGGCGGCGGCTGAACCGGGGCCGAAGAGTGCGTCGGTCGAGGCGGCCGCACCGGCGGTTTCGGCAAGCGCGTTTGCGCCGGTGCCCGCGCCCGACCGGGCGAGGCTGCTCAGCATCGGGGTCATGAGCGGCATGACCAGCGACGGCGCCATCATGGCCAGCATCGGCGCCATCATCGCCATCGACATACCGATCTGGCTGCCCATTGCGGCCTGGGTGGCACCTGCGGTCGTGGCCGAGGTGCCGACCAGGTCGGCCTGCTGCTCAGCCTGCTGCCGTTGCTGCTCGGCCTGCATGTCCTGCTGGGCTTCGGTCAGCGCCGCCTGGTCTGCCGCGGACGGCAAGGCCGCAGCATCGACGGGTGCAACCGGGGCCGGCGCGGGCGCCGCTTCGACCGGGGCCGCCACAAGCTCAGCCTGCTGGGGCTGGTTGTTGTTCGGCTCGTCGGCGTAGGCGGTCGCGCTACCGACAAATGCGACCGCAGCCAAGAAGGTTCCCGAGACTGCCACCAGACGTTTACTCACTGCCGCAATATATGCCACGTCACAATCCCTGTCCACCGATACGGCAGGTGGCGGCGGGTGTGGAGGCCGCAGCCGGACCGCCCGGTAAGCTGGCCCGTCGTGACCGAACGCCCCGGCCTGCGACTGCATGACACGGCAACCGGCGCCGTGCGTGAGTTCGTCCCGCTGCGGCCCGGTCAGGCGTCCATCTATCTGTGCGGCGCCACCGTTCAGGCCGCGCCGCACATCGGCCACGTCCGCAGCGGCGTGGCGTTCGACATCCTGCGCCGGTGGCTCACCGCCCGCGGCTACGACGTCGCCTTCGTGCGCAACGTGACCGACATCGACGACAAGATCCTGGCCAAGGCCGCCGCGGCCGGCCGGCCCTGGTGGGAGTGGGCCGCCACCCACGAACGCGAGTTCACCGCCGCCTACGACGCGCTGGGGGTGCTGCCGCCGTCGGTGGAACCGCGCGCCACCGGGCACATCACCCAGATGGTGGAGCTGATCGAGCGCCTGATCGACACCGGGCACGCCTACGCCGGCGACGGCGACGTGTATTTCGACGTGCTCAGCTACCCCGACTACGGGAAGCTGTCCGGTCACCGGATCGATGACGTGCATCAGGGCGAGGGCGTCGCCACCGGCAAACGCGATCCGCGCGACTTCACGCTGTGGAAGGGCGCCAAGCCCGGTGAGCCCAGCTGGCCCACGCCGTGGGGCCGCGGCCGGCCGGGCTGGCACCTGGAGTGCTCGGCGATGGCCCGGTCCTACCTCGGTGCTGAGTTCGACATCCACTGCGGCGGCATGGATCTGGTTTTCCCGCACCACGAGAACGAGATCGCGCAGAGCCGTGCTGCCGGAGACGGATTCGCCAACTACTGGCTGCACAACGGCTGGGTCACCCTCGGCGGCGAGAAGATGAGTAAGTCGCTGGGCAATGTGCTGTCGATGGCGGCGGTGCTGCAGCGGGTCCGGCCCGCCGAACTGCGCTACTACCTGGGCAGCGCCCACTACCGATCGATGCTCGAGTTCTCCGAGACCGCATTGCGCGACGCCGTCAATGCCTACGTCGGAATCGAGGAATTCCTGCACCGGGTGCGCAGCCGGGTCGGTGCGGTGACACCGGGCAGCTGGACTCCGCGGTTCGCCGCCGCACTCGACGACGACCTGTCGGTGCCGATCGCCCTGGCCGAGGTGCACCGGACCAGGGCTGAGGGCAACCGGGCGCTGGACACCGGCGACCACGAGGCTGCCCTGAGTGCCGCCGGCTCGATCCGGGCCATGATGGACGTGTTGGGTTGCGATCCGCTCAACGAACGCTGGGAATCGCGCGATCAGACCTCGGCGGCGCTGGCCGCGGTCGACGTATTGGTGCGCGCCGAATTGGAACGCAGGGAAACCGCTCGCGCGGAACGGGATTGGCAGCTGGCCGATGAAATCCGCGGTCGGCTCAAGGATGCCGGCATCGAGGTCACCGACACCGGCGACGGTCCGCAATGGTCTCTGCTGGTGGATGGAGTCGACTAAGTGGCCGGAAATTCCAAGCGCAAAGGTGCGGTGCGCAAGCCCGGCACCAAGAAGGGGCCGACGGTAGGCTCCGGCGGCCAGCGCCGCCGCGGGCTGGAGGGCCGCGGCGCCACCCCGCCGGCGCACAAGCGCGAGTACCACCCGGCGGCCAAAGCGGCCAAGCGCGCAGCCAAACAGCGCGCTTACCGGACCGCCAAGCGTGCCGACGAGAGCGAAACCGTGCTGGGCCGCAACCCGGTTCTGGAGTGCCTGCGCGCCGGAATACCGGCCACCGCGCTGTACGTGGCGCTGGGCGCGGAAGCCGATGAGCGGCTGACCGAATCGGTTACCCGCGCGGCCGACTCCGGGCTGCCGATCCTGGAGGTTCCCCGGTCGGACCTGGACAAGATGACCACCAACGGTCTGCACCAAGGCATCGCGCTGCAGGTTCCCCCGTATGCCTACGCCCACCCCGACGACCTGCTGGCCGCCGCGCGCCAAGACGCCGCGCCCGCACTGCTGGTCGCTTTGGACAACATCTCCGATCCGCGCAATCTCGGTGCCATCGTGCGCTCGGTTGCGGCGTTCGGCGGACACGGCGTGGTCATTCCGCAGCGCCGATCGGCATCGGTGACGGCGGTGGCCTGGCGCACCAGTGCCGGTGCGGCAGCGCGGATTCCGGTGGCGCGGGCGGCAAACCTCAACCAGACACTGAAGGCGTGGGCGGACCGCGGCCTGCAGGTCGTCGGGCTGGACGCCGGCGGCGAGACCATGGTCGACGACCTCGACGGCACCGGCCCGATGGTGCTGGTCGTCGGTTCCGAGGGCAAAGGCCTGTCCCGACTGGTCCGGCAGAACTGCGACGCCATCGTCTCGATTCCGATGGCCGGGCCCACCGAGTCGCTCAACGCCTCGGTGGCCGCCGGCGTGGTGTTGGCCGAAATCGCGCGTCAGCGGCGGTGATCGGCCGCGTCGTCCTGGCGGCGGTGTTGTTCACCGCGATGCTGAACCCGTCCTCGGCTGCCGCGCAGCCGCCGGCATTCGACCTGCAGGCGCACCGGGGCGGGCGGGGCGAGACGACCGAGGAATCACTGCGCGCCTTCGCCAAGGCGCTCCAGCTCGGTGTCAGCACATTGGAGCTCGACGTCGTGCTTACCCGCGACGCCCAGCCACTGGTGTGGCACGACCTGGTGATCGAACCGGCCAAGTGCGCCGACACCGGACCGGCTTTCGCCGGCGACCCCGATTACCCGTATGTGGGCAGGCGGATCGCCGAGCTGACCCTCGCCCAGATCCGCACCCTGGACTGCGGACATCTGCTGCCGGAGTTTCCCGATGCAGAAGTGGTGGCCGGCAATGTCATCGCGACTTTGCCGGAAGTCTTCGCGCTGGCCGCACATACCGGCATCCGCTACAGCATCGAGACCAAGGTCGACTCGGCAAACCAGCAGCGGATCGTCGAGGTGGTGCTGGCGGCGGTGCGGGCAGCCGGTCGGCTCGATGCCGTCGCCATCCAGAGTTTCGACTGGAGCATCCTGCCGTTGGCGCGTGCCGCCGAACCCGCCATCCCCTTGGTCGCCCTGTGGGAGCAGGGCCCCGACCCGATCTCCGGAGCGCAGGCGGCCGGTGCCGGCATCGTGTCCCCGGACTATTCGGTGGTGGACCGGTCTTTTGTGCAGCGTGCACACGTTGCCGGGCTGCGGGTGATTCCTTGGACCGTCAACGACGCCGACGAGATGCGCCGGCAGATCGCCGCCGGAGTCGACGGGCTCATCACCGACTATCCGGCGCGGGCGCGCGCCGTGCTGGCCGAACTGGGCATGCCGCTGCCACCGGCCTATCGGGTCGGTTAGACCCCCAGCAGCCGGGCACTTGCCCATAGGGCGAGCACCGCCACCACCAGGGTGACCGGCACCGTGCACAGGCCCAGGCGGGTGTATTCGCCTACTCCGGCCGGCACGCGGTACCGGCGCAACACCCGGCGCCACAACAGGTTCGACAGGGAACCGGTGTAACTCAGGTTGGGTCCGATGTTGACGCCGATCAACACGGCCAGTACCGCGACCGGTCCACTCGGCGCCACCAGCGGCGCCAGCACCAGCGTTGCGGGCAGGTTGTTGACCACATTGGCCAGCACCGCGGCCACCGCCGCGACACCGAGCAGGGCGCACAGGCTCGATCCCTCCGGCAGCACCATGGTCATCCGGTCGCCCAGTCCGTTGTCGACCACGGCGCGCACCACCACGCCCAGTGCCAGCACGAACACCAGAAACCCCGGGTTGGCCGCCCGGACAATGCTGCCCGGCGTGCTGCGCCGCTGCGCCAGGCCGCGAGCGGCCAGTACCGCAGCGCCGGCGACGGCCGCCCACGCCGGCGGCACGCCGAGGGTCTCGGCGACCACGAAGCCGGCCAGGGTCAGCGCGAGCACCACCAGCACGAAGACCGGGACGGGGGGCGGCGGCCCGGCATGTTCGTGCACCGGCGTGGCACGCAGATCGGCGCGGAAGAACCACCGGAAGATCAGGTAGACGACCGCTGTGGTGGCCAGCCACGGAGCCGCCATCAGCGCCGCGAACCGCAGGAATGAGACGCCCGCCTCGTGAAAAGCCAGCAGATTCGTCAGGTTGGACACCGGCAGCAGCAGCGATGCGGTGTTGGCGAGGTGGGCGGTCGCATAGGCGTGCGGGCGGATCGGGGCGTTGCGTCGCCGGGCCATCGTGAGCACCACCGGTGTCAGCAGCACGACAGTCGCGTCCAGGCTCAGCACCGCAGTCAGACCCGCGGCGATGACGAAGACGCGACGCAGCAGGTGCTGCGGCGGCCCCACGTCGGCGCGTGCCATGGCCGCGCCGGCTGCCTCGAACAGGCCCTCGTCGTCGCAGAGTTGCGCCAGCACCAGCACCGCGCCCAGGAACGCCACGACGTGCAGCAATGTGGCAGCTTCGGTCAGTGCGTCGTGCATCGAGATCGCGCCCGCGCCGACCAGGATGAGGGCGGCGGGTACCGCAGCGAGCAGCTCCGGCCAGCCGCGTGGGCGGACCACCGCGAAGCCCAGCACCACAGCAAGCAGCAGCAGTGCCAGAGCCAGGTTCAGGCCCACGGATCCTCACGGCGCCACACCGTGGGCAGGTGCAGTCCCACTCCGTCGGCCTCGGCGAGCTCGCTGAGAACCCGCATGGTGACGTCGAGGTCGTCGCCGGCATAGGGCAAGGCGCGCAACGGTTTCGACAGCGGCCGGAAGAAGTCGTCCCAGTGGGTCAACACCACCGTCGAAGCCCCGACGGCCCGGACCGTTTCATTCCAGTAGTCGACCAGATATTGCCGGCGCTGAACGCCGAGCTGGCCGATGCCCAGATAGACCACGTCGGCGTTGCGGCCGGCCAGCGAGCCCGGGACGAAACCCGCACTGCCCATGATCAGCAGGCTGCGCCCGGAGGGCCGGTGCGCCACCACCACCGACCAGGCCTCACCGCACCTATAGGCGGACACCCGCACCGGCGGCACCACCGCAGCGGTGATGACCCCGGGGAAGCGGTCCGGCGGGCAGTGCCGCGACTCCACCAGCGTGACGTCGTAGGCGCCCAGCGTGAGGGGCGCACCCGGGACGGCCACGATCAGCCGGTCCTCGGAGAGCCCCTGGCCGCGGCCCACATTGGCCGTGGACTGGCCGCCGACCAGTACCGCCCCGGTACGTTCGGCCACCACGGCGGAGTCCATCGCGTGATCGATGTGCGAATGCAGCGGGATCACCGCGGCCAGCTCGCGCGCTCCGGCCCGCGCCAGGCAGCCGTCGATGCGGGCCGCAGACGGCGCCACTTTGCCCAGCGCGGCTCGGGCCATGCTGGGCCGGGAGAAGAAGCCGTCGGTCATCAGCGCCGACGAGCCGTCATCGATGAGCAGGCTGGTGACGCCGAGCCAGGTCACCGACAGCGGTGTGGCCGGCGACGCGGGCGTCACGTCGAATCGATCGGCGTATCGGCCGATGTCGGGGCGGCCGAGCTTTAAGCGCATCCGCTCAGGCTATCGCCGATGGGGCCGCCGGTCGCGATCGGCGAGCCGACGCGCATCGCCGTTGTCCTCGGGTCAGACCTTGGGGCTGTCGTCGTCGCCGATCAGCAGCCGGACAGCCAAGTCCAGCCGGGTGGTGAAGTCGGTGGCCGACGCGCGCCGGGTCAGCCAGGCGAGCAGGTTGGACAGCCACACATCCGAGATCACCCGCGAGATGTGGTACTGCTCCTCGGTGGGCTCCCCGTCGCTCATCGCTCCGGCGAACATCGAGTCGATCAGCTTCTGGACGTGGTCGACTTCACCGGCCGCCGAGGCGTCGGCGAAGACGTAGGCGCGCGTCATCGCCTCGGTGAGCAGCGGGTTGCGCTGCATGGCGCGGTTGAGCTTGCTGACCACCAGGTTGAGCCGCTGGTGGCGGGTGGTTGCGGCGAACGTCGCGGCATCGGTCTTGGTGTCCACCCGCGCGATCTCCCGGCCCATCGCCGAGACCAGCAGGTGAACTTTAGAGGGGAAGTAGCGGTACAGCGTGCCGACGGCCACGTCTGCACGGTCGGCGACGGCACGCATCTGCACCGCGTCATAGCCGCCTTTGGAGGCGATGGCCAGCGTCGCGTCCAGGATTCGCTTGCGGCGTTCGCGCTGTGCTTCGGAGCCTAGGTCGGATTCGTTGAGCACAGCGACATTGACCACCTCGCGCGGTTGGCTGGCCGATCCTCGGCCTGAGTTGCCCTCGGCTGGTGACGACATTGTGCTGCGCGCCTCCCTCCGTTGATCCTCTGGCTGATAACGATACGCACCGCGTAGTTGAATTTATTACTCCCGACACCGGCCGGACCCGACGTGTCCAGCCATAACGGTTCGACTTGACGCTCCGACGCTGGCACTATTAGAACACGTTCTAGTGGGTGGGGTGGCCTTCCAGGCCCACCCGCCGTCAAGTCAGTTTCGACCCGGAGGTGCCCAGCGTGTCCGTGACCATCACCGACGACCAGCTCGCCGCTCGCGAGCTGGTCCGCGACTGGGCCGCTGCGGCGGGTACCACCGACGCGATTCGCGCCGCGGAACTGGGCGAAACCGATTCCTGGCGAGCCGTTTTCGCTCGTCTGGCTGAATTGGGTCTGTTCTCAGTTGCGGTCCCCGAGGAGTCCGGTGGAGCCGGCGGGAGCCTCGAAGACCTCTGCGCGATGGTCGATGAAGCCGCAAAAGCCCTGGTCCCAGGACCGGTGGCGACCACCGCCCTGGCCACGCTGGTGATCACCGATCCCCAGCTGGCCGAAGCCCTGGCCGCGGGCGAGCGGGTTGCCGGGGTGGCAACCGACACCGACTCGGCGGCGGTGAGCTTCGACGCCGCGACGGGCCAGGCCTCCGGGACCGCCGAGCGGGTGCTCGGTGCCACCGCCGACGGGCTGCTGCTGGTGCCGGTCGGCCCCGACGGCCAGGACTGGGTGCTGGTCGACGCCCGCGCCGACGGGGTGATTGTCGAACCCCTGCCGGCCACCGACTTCTCCCGGCCGCTGGCCAAGGTCACGCTGTCGGCCGCGCCGGCGGTGCTCCTGGAGTCCGGCAACCGGATCGAGAACCTGGTGGTCACGGTGCTGGCCGCCGAAGCGGCCGGGGTGGCCCGCTGGGCGCTGGACACCGCCGTCGCCTACGCCAAGGTGCGTGAACAGTTCGGCAAGCCGATCGGCAGCTTCCAGGCCGTCAAGCACCTGTGCGCGGAGATGCTGTGCCGGGCCGACCAGGCCGCGGTGGCGGCCGGCGATGTGGCGCGCGCTGCCGGCGACCCAGACGACCAGCAGTTCGCGATCGCCGCCGCTGTCGCCGCCGCCATCTGCATCGACGCCGCCAAGGCCAACGCCAAAGACTGCATCCAGGTGCTCGGCGGTATCGGCATCACCTGGGAACACGACGCGCACCTGTACCTGCGCCGCGCCTACGGCATCGGGCAGGCGTTGGGCGGGCCCGAGCGGTGGTTGCGGCGCACCGCGGCGCTGACCCGCGACGGGGTGCGGCGCCGGCTGGAGGTGGACCTCGGCGAGGCCACCGATGTCCGGCCCGAGATCGCCGCGGAGGTGGCCCGCATAGCCGCCCTGCCCGCCGAGCGGCGACAGGCGGCGCTGGCCGAAGCGGGCCTGCTGGCGCCGCATTGGCCGGTTCCCTACGGCCGGGCCGCCGGGCCGGCCGAGCAACTGGTGATCGACCAGGAGCTGGCGGCCGCCGGCGTCCAGCGTCCGGACCTGGTGGTCGGCTGGTGGGCGGCGCCGACCATTCTCGAGCACGGCACCCCCGAACAGATCGAGCGATTCATCCCGGCCACACTGACCGGGGAGATCTTCTGGTGCCAGCTGTTCTCCGAGCCCGGCGCCGGCTCGGACCTGGCGGCCCTGCGCACCAAGGCCGTGAAGGTCGACGGCGGTTGGCGACTGACCGGCCAGAAGGTCTGGACCTCGCGGGCCCACGACTCGCAGTGGGGCGTCTGCCTGGCCCGGACGGACTCGGAGGCGCCGAAGCACAAGGGCATCACCTATTTCCTGATCGACATGGCCTCCGAGGGCATCGACATCCGTCCGCTGCGCGAGATCACCGGTGACGCCCTGTTCAACGAGGTCTTCCTCGACGACGTGTTCGTCGCCGACGAACTGGTGGTGGGCAACGTCGACGACGGCTGGCGACTTGCCCGGACCACCCTGGCCAATGAGCGGGTCGCCATCGCCGGCGGAACCGCGCTGGGCAATCCGATGGAGGAACTGCTGCAGACCCTGGCGGAATCCGAACCCGACACGGCCACCGCCGAGCGGCTGGCCCGGCTGATCATCGCCGCTCAAGCGGGTTCGCTGCTGGACCAACGCATCGCCCAGCTCGCCGTCGGCGGCCAAGACCCGGGTTCGGAGTCCTCGGTGCGCAAGCTCATCGGGGTGCGCTACCGGCAGAACCTGGCGGAGTTCCGGATGGACGTGGCCGAGGGGGCCGGGGCGGTGGCCGGTCGCCAGGTGCACGACTTCCTCAACACCCGGTGCCTGTCGATCGCCGGCGGGACCGAGCAGATCCTGTTGACGCTGGCGGCCGAGCGGCTGCTGAGGTTGCCGCGCGGTTAGGCCCCACCGGCGGCGTTGGCCGCCGGGACGCGTGTAGCCACTTCGCGTAGCTTTCGGCCGCCGCGGGTACCCACTGCCCGGAGCGCAGCTGACGAACGGAGTGGTGGGTGCCGGGCCGAATCGAGGTGGTGCGCCGTCCCGGGCGCGCATGTCCAGGCGCGGTGGGCCGCGCATGAAGGCCGAGGACATCAGGCCCGCGGACGTCAGGCCCGGGGACCTCGCGCGGTTGTTGTCGGGAACGCATCATGACCCGCACGCGATCCTGGGCGCCCACGAGCACGGGGGACACACGGTCATTCGGACGCTGCGCCCGGCCGCGCGCGGCGTGACGGTCGTGGTGGGCGACGACCGGGTGCCCATGCAACCGCGGGGCAACGGACTTTTCACCGCCGCACTGCCCTTCACCGGGCTGATCGACTACCGGCTGCAGGTCGACTATCCCGACGCCGGACAGCCCCGGATCGAGGCCGACGGTTATCGCTTTCTGCCGACCCTGGGCGAGGTCGACCTGCACCTGTTCGGGGAGGGCCGCCACGAACGGCTGTGGCAGGGGTTGGGGGCGCATCCGCGTAGCTTCGACACCCCCGACGGCGCGGTGACCGGGGTGTCGTTCGCGGTGTGGGCGCCGGGTGCCAGAGGTGTCGGCCTGATCAGCGACAGTACTGGCTGGGACGGGATCGGCGCACCGCTGCGGGTGCTCGGCGGCTCCGGCGTTTGGGAGCTGTTCTTGCCGGGATTCCCCATCGGCGGGCTGTACAAATACCGGATTCACGGCGCGGACGACGTCGTCACGCAACGGGCCGACCCGATGGCCTTCGCCGCCGAGGCCCCGCCGCGGACGGCTTCGCGGGTCAGCGTCAGTCGCCACACCTGGAGCGACCAAGACTGGATGACCCGGCGTGCGGCGGCCAACCCGGTGTTCGAACCGATGAGCATCTACGAGGTACACCTCGGATCCTGGCGGCCGGGTCGCAGCTATCGACAGATCGCCGAGGAACTGACGGAATATGTTGTGGAGCAGGGGTTTACCCACGTAGAGCTGTTGCCGGTGGCCGAGCACCCCTTCGGGGGATCGTGGGGGTATCAGGTCACCTCCTACTACGCCCCAACCGCTCGTTTCGGTACTCCCGACGATTTCCGGGTGCTGGTCGAGGCCCTGCACCGCGGCGGCATCGGTGTCATCGTGGACTGGGTTCCGGCGCACTTCCCGAAAGACGCTTGGGCGCTGGGTCGTTTCGACGGCACCCCGTTGTACGAGCATGCCGATCCGCGGCGCGGCGAACAGTTGGACTGGGGAACGTATGTGTTCGACTTCGGCCGCCCCGAAGTGCGCAACTTTCTGGTGGCCAACGCACTGTTCTGGCTCAGCGAATTCCACATCGACGGGCTGCGGGTGGACGCCGTCGCATCGATGCTCTACCTGGACTACTCGCGGCCCGAGGGCGGCTGGACCCCCAACGTCTACGGCGGTCGAGAGAATCTCGAGGCGGTGCAGTTCCTGCAGGAGATGAACGCGACAGCGCACAAGTCGGCGCCGGGAATCGTCACCATCGCCGAGGAGTCGACATCGTGGCCCGGCGTTACTCGGCCGACAAACCTTGGTGGGCTGGGCTTTTCGATGAAATGGAATATGGGATGGATGCATGACACGCTCGCCTACCTCGGCCACGACCCGGTGCACCGCTGCTACCACCACCAGGAGATGACCTTCTCGATGCTCTACGCCTACAGCGAGAACTTCGTGCTGCCCATCAGCCACGACGAGGTGGTGCACGGCAAGGGAACGCTGTGGAGCCGTATGCCCGGGGACGACTGCGCGAAGGCGGCCGGGGTACGCAGTCTGCTGGCCTATCAGTGGGCCCATCCCGGCAAGCAACTCTTGTTCATGGGCCAGGAGTTCGGCCAGCGCGCCGAGTGGTCGCACCACGGCCTGGACTGGTTCCAGCTCGACCCACGAGAGGAGGAATCCGGGTTGTCAGCCGGGATACAGTTCCTGACAAGCGATCTCAATGCCATCTATTGCCGCCATGCCGCGCTGTGGAGCGCAGATGTCAGCCCGGCCGGCTATTCCTGGATCGACGCCAACGACTCCGCCAACAACGTGCTGAGCTTTCTGCGTTATGCGACCGACGGATCGGTGCTGGCTGCGGTGTTCAACTTCTCCGGTGTGGTGCGCAGCGGTTACCGCTTGGGCCTGCCGTTCGCCGGCAGGTGGCGCGAGATACTCAACACCGATGCGCTCGACTACGGCGGCGCGGGCGTCGGCAACCTCGGGGGAGTGGACGCCATAGACGAACCCTGGCACGGCCGCCCCGCATCGGCGTTGCTGGTGCTGCCCGCGCTGTCAGCCCTGTGGCTCGAGCCCCTCACGCAGCCGTGAGCCGAGTCAGTGCCCGCAGCGGAATCGGCAGCCAGGTCGGCCGGTGGCTTGCCTCGTAGCCGGCCTCGTAGACCGCTTTGTCGACTTCGTAGGCGGTGAGCAACGCCGCCGACTCGCGCGGGTCGGTACCGGACTGCGCGCCGTAACCCTCGCAGAACGCGCTGCGGGCGCGGTCCAGCCACTCACGGGCCCGGGTCGCCAGTTGCCGGTCGGGTCCGTCGCGCGACAGGTCGGCCAACTTGCCGTACACGGCGTACTCGTAGGACCGCAAGATCCCCGCGACATCCCGCAGGGGGGAGTCCGGTCTCCGGCGCTCCGACGACGGAGCGCCGGGTTCACCTTCGAAATCGATCAACAGCCAGCCGGCCGGGGTGCGCAGCACCTGACCCAAATGGAGGTCGCCGTGGATTCGCTGCACCGCGACGGTCTGCCCGGCCAGGGCCGTATAGCGCTGCTCGATGGCGGCCAGGTGGGGACGCACCTGCGGCACCGACGCAGCCGTCGCCGCCAAACGCGACAGCAGTGTCGGTGCGGGGAAGGCGGATCGCGAAGTCCCCAAGGTGTCGGCCAGCGTCTGGTGCACCGAGGCGACCGCCTCACCGAGCCGGTAGGACTCGCCGGCGAAATCGCCGCCCACCTCATAGGCATACAGGTCGGCCTCGGCGAACAGGTCGCGTACGCTCGCGGTCGCCATCGCCCAGCCCTCGGCGGCGTTCACCACATACTCGCTGACCATGCCCAGCGCATAGGGCACTACGCCGGAGTCGCCGGGCAGCTCAAGCTGGAAAGAGCCCATCAGGCGCGGCACATGGGGATTGGCGGCCTGTCCCAGCGCCGCGTTCAGCTCGATGTCGGGGTTGATACCGGCCCTGGGCCGCCGGAACACCTTGAGGACCACTTTGTCCTCGATGATGACGCTGGTGTTGCTCTGCTCGGCATCCGAGACCCGAGACTCAGCGCCCCTCGGCAGCGTCGCCCCCGGCTGCGGGGCGAACGTGATGTCGCCGCGCCGCGCCGCGGAATCGATGAGCGACAATAAGACTCGGGTAGCCGAAGAGTCGTACAGCGCGTCGCAAGCGGTACGGCCACCGGCGGTCCCGATCACGGCGATCTGGGCGTACTCGGGAGCCAGGTCCACGTCCCAGCCGACCATCACCTGATAGCGATCGGCGGTACCGTCGGTGTAGCCGATGGCGAGCATCACCAGCTGCAGCCCGTCGCCCAGCTCCACCACCAGAGCGGCTTTGGCCTCGGCCACCTGCCGGTTTCGTCCCGCGTACCACCGCCGCGTCGGTAACCACTCCGCCCACGGCAGGCGCGCCGGGTCTCCGGTGCCAGCAGTCATGACAGTTTCTCCTTCGGCTCGCACAGCTCAAACCAGTAGAAGCCGTGCCCGGGCAGCGTGAGCAGGTACGGGAGCTTTCCGATCCGCGGAAACTCCACCGAACCGGTGAGTTCCACCGGCGTATGCCCATCCCAGTGCTGCAGGTTCAACTCGATCGGCTGGGGGAAGCGTGACAGGTTGTTGACGCAGAGCACGGTGTCCCCCTGGACCCGCCCATGGTGGCCAGCGATCTCCCGCACGTAGGCCAACACCGACGGGTTGGACCCGCCCAGTTCACGGAACTCGCCGAGGGCGAAGGCTTCATAGCGGCGGCGTACGGCGAGCATGGTGCGGGTCCAGTTGAGCAGAGACGTGGAAGTGTCGCGCTGGGCTTCGACGTTGATCGACTGATGTCCGTAGACCGCGTCCTGGATCGGCGGCAGGTAGAGCCGGCCGGGGTTCGCGGTGGAGAACCCGGCGTTGCGGTCGGGGGTCCATTGCATCGGGGTGCGCACCGCGTCGCGGTCGCCCAGCCAGATGATGTCGCCCATGCCGATCTCGTCGCCGTAGTAGATGATCGGGGAACCGGGCAGCGACAGCAGCAACGCGGTGAAGAGTTCTATCTGGTTGCGGTCTTTGTCCAACAGCGGGGCCAAGCGGCGCCGAATTCCGACGTTCGCCTTCATCCGGGGATCCTTGGCGTATTCGGCGTACATATAGTCGCGCTCGTCGTCGGTGACCATCTCCAATGTCAGTTCGTCGTGGTTGCGCAGGAAGATTCCCCACTGCGCGCGCCGGGGAATCGGCGGAGTCTGCGCCATGATCTCCGAGATCGGGAAGCGCGACTCGCGGCGTACCGCCATGAAAATGCGTGGCATCAGCGGGAAGTGGAACGCCATGTGGCATTCGTCGCCGCCGGTCTCGGGGTTGCCGAAGTAGGCGACCACGTCGGCGGGCCATTGGTTGGCCTCGGCCAGCAACACGGCGCCGGGAAACTCGTCGTCGACCACCTTTCGGCAGCGTTTCAGGAAGTCATGCGTCTCGGGCAGGTTCTCGCAGTTTGTTCCCTCCCTTTCGAACAGATACGGCACCGCGTCCAGGCGAAACCCGTCGATGCCGAGGTTCAGCCAGAACCGCAGCACGTCGAGCATGGCCTCCTGAACCGCCGGGTTGTCGTAGTTCAGATCGGGCTGGTGGGAGAAGAACCGGTGCCAATAGAACTGCTTGCGCACGACGTCGAACGTCCAGTTGGATTCCTCGTGGTCGACGAAGATGATCCGGGCTCCGCTGTACCGCTCGCTGGTGTCACTCCACACGTAGAAGTCGCCGTACGGACCGTCGCGCTCCTGGCGGGACTGCTGAAACCACGGGTGGCTGTCGGAGGTGTGGTTCATCACCAAGTCGGTGATCACCCGGATGCCGCGCCGGTGCGCGGCATCGAGCAGTTCGACGAAATCGTCGACGGTCCCGAACTCCGGCAGTACTTTGTAGAAGTCCCGGATGTCGTAGCCGCCGTCGCGCAACGGTGAATCGTAGAAGGGCGGCAGCCACAGGCAGTCGACACCGAGCCACTGCAGATAGTCCAACCGCTCCGTCAGGCCCCGCAGATCGCCGATGCCGTCTCCGTTGGAGTCGTAGAACGCCCGGACCAGTACCTCGTAGAACACCGCCCGCTTGAACCAGATCGGATCGGCGGGCACGGCCGCGGCGTCGCCGAAGTCCTCCGCGCGCGGGTGCTCGACTATCCCGTGCTCGACATGGCTGCCCGCTGCCGGGTCTGGCAGGTTCTGACCAGATACGTCGTCGGCGTCGGCGGCCATATCTCGACATGTACCCCAATCCGGCCGCGGTTACCGGCCGGGCGTTTGGTGACCATGGCGGTGTGCGAACACCGCCGCCGTGCGCGCGATGCGCGAGTCGCCGCGCAGCTGCTCCAAAGACTCCGACAACGGCAGACGCCAGTTCGGGTATTGGTCCACCGTGCCGGGCAGGTTGGGCTGGCAGGGATCGGACAGCACGTCATAGAGCGAGACCAGCTTGAGCCGGCAGGGCGTGTCGGCCAGCAAGCGGTGCATGGCCTCGATGATCCGCGGATCGTCCGGTGCCAAGTCGTCGTCCACCGGTTCGAGTAGGCCCTCAGACCGAAGCAATGCCAGCCACTCGGCCCGTTCGGCCTCGGCGGCGGCCCGCGCGGCGGCGACGTCGTCGAGCAGGCCCCGGTCGGCGCGTGCCCGCACGTGCTCGGCCCGCAAGAATCCGGCCGCGGTGGGCAGGTCATGGGTGGAGATACTGGCGGCCCCCTCCGCGGGCCACTGGGCCGGCGTCAGCAGCGGCTGGCGGGGGGCGGACTGATCGCGGACGAACCAGGAGACCGCGCATCCGAGTATGCCGTTGTCGGCCAGCGCCCGCGAGACCTCCGGCTCGACCGTGCCCAGGTCCTCGCCGATGACGACGGCGTTGGCGCGATATGCCTCCAGGGCCAGCACCGCGAGCATCACGTCGGCGTCGTAGTGGACGTAGGTGCCGCGGTCCGGCGTCTCGCCGGGCGGGATCCACCACAGCCGCCACAACCCGGCGACGTGGTCGATGCGCACGCCGTCCGCGTGGGCCAGCACGGCGCGCAGCATGTCACGCACCGCGCGGTAGCCGGTGGCGGCCAGGCGGTCCGGCCGCCAGGGCGGCAGCCGCCAATCCTGTCCGTGCGGGCTGAAGGTGTCCGGCGGTGCCCCGACGCTGGCCGCACCGGCCAGCACGTCGGCCAGGGCCCAGGCATCGGCGCCATCGGGGTCGACGCCGACGGCCAGATCGTGCAGCACGCCCACACCCATGCCCGCGTCCCTGGCCGCGGTCTGCACCGCGAGAAGCTGCCCGCTGCAGCGTTGCTGGACCCAGGCATGAAAGGCGATCCGTGGCGCCAGCTCCCGCCGGGCCGCCGCCACCGCGGGCCCGACCGGGTCGTGCAGCGGCGCCGGCCATGCCGACCAGCGACCGCCGTGGCATTCGGCCAGCGCGCAGTAGGTGGCCCAGTCTCGCAGCGCCGCGCGGGCCGGCTCCGCGAGCCCCGGGCGTCCGTCGGCGCGCCAGAGCAACTCCAAGGCGGCGCGTTTGGCTGCCCAGACCAGGTCGTAGTCGATACGCGCGGTGTCGGCGGCCACACGCAGCGCATCGACTTCGGCGCGGGTGTCCGGGTCGGCACGGTGGTAGGCGCCGAGGTCGCCGATGCACAGTGCCAGGGGGTTCGCGAACAGCCGGCTCGACGGCGTGTACGGCGAAGGCTGCACCGGATGCGTCGGCCCCGGCGCCTGCAGCGGGTTGAGCAGCACCGCCGCGGCGCCGTGTTCGGCGGCGGTCCACGTGATCCAATCGCGCAGATCCGCCAGATCACCGATGCCCCAGGAGCGGGTGGACCGCAACGCGTACAGCTGCAGCATCCATCCCCACGCGCGCGGCGCCTGCGGCACCTGCGGGGGAGCGGCGACCAGGGTCATCCGCCGGCCCGAACGCAGCTCCACGTCGTACCAGCCCGGCGGCAGCCCGGCGGGCAGTTCGTCGTGCACCACCGTGCGTTGCCCGTCCTCGCCCACCAGCGCAACGGCTCCGGGAAACGGGTGCGGCCGGCCGGTCAACCGGACGGCGGCGGTAGACGGTGCCGCCCCCGGCCGGTCACCCTGTGCAAGCCGGCCCAACTCGCGCTGCCGGTCGGCTGCGTTGCCGGCCGCGACATCGAGCAACCCGAGCACCCGGATCACAACATCGGCGTCGACCTGCACCAACTCGCGGCGCTCATTGCGATAGGTCGTGGCCACGCCGTGCGCCGCCGCCAGCCGGCGTAGGTCCTCGGGCACCACGACAACCCCTATACCCGCCTGCGGTGCGTTTCAACGTCGCTGCGCGGCGATTGTTTGACCGCCCAGCAGGCGGGTAGCCCCGGCTCAGGCAACGGCGCCGGCGGTGCCGACGAGATGGAGTGAGTATGAGCGTTACCCCCGACCAGGCCGAGGCCGTGACCGCCGCCGCGGATCGCCTCGGCGACCCGCCCATGCCGCTTGAGGTCTGGCCGGGCAACGGTGCCCCGCTCGGCGCCAGCTATGACGGCGGGGGAACCAACTTCGCACTGTTCTCCGAGATCGCCGAGCGGGTTGAGTTGTGCCTGATCGACGACGACGGCCGGCAGACCGCCATCGGGCTCGAGGAGGTCGACGGCTACGTCTGGCACGGCTATCTGCCGTCGGTGGCGCCGGGACAGCACTACGGATTCCGGGTCCATGGGCCGTTCGACCCGCCGTCCGGACACCGATGCGACCCCAGCAAACTCTTGCTCGACCCCTACGGCAGAGCGTTCGCGGGCGACTTCGCCTTCGATCAGGCCCTGTTCTCCTACGACATGGCGGCCGGAGGCGACTTTCCGCAGGCCGATTCGCTGCCCCGGGTGGATTCGCTGGGGCTCACGATGACCAGCGTGGTGATCAATCCGTACTTCGACTGGGCGACCGACCGGCGGCCGATGACCCCGTACAACGAAACGATCATCTACGAGACCCATGTCAAGGGCATGACCCAGACGCATCCGGATATTCCGGAGGCGCTGCGCGGCACCTACGCCGGACTGGCGCATCCGGTGGTCATCGACCACCTGCAGGCCCTCAACGTCACCGCTGTCGAGCTGATGCCGGTACACCAGTTCATGCACGACGACCGCCTGCTGAAGATGGGTCTGCGGAACTATTGGGGCTACAACACTTTCGGATTCTTCGCGCCGCACAGCCAGTACGCGGCCGGCCGGCAACCGGGGGCAGCGGTAGCGGAGTTCAAGACCATGGTGCGCAGCTTCCACGAAGCGGGCATCGAGGTGATTCTCGATGTGGTCTACAACCACACGGCTGAGGGCAACCACCTGGGGCCGACCATCAGCTTCCGCGGTATCGACAACGCCGCCTACTACCGGCTCGTCGCCGACGACCCCAGCCGTTATATGGACTACACCGGCACGGGCAACAGCCTCAACGCGCGTCACCCGCATGCGCTGCAACTGATCATGGACTCACTGCGGTACTGGGTGACCGAGATGCACGTCGACGGGTTTCGCTTCGACCTGGCATCGACACTTGCTCGCGAATTCTATGACGTGGATCGTCTTTCGGCGTTTTTCGATCTGATTCAGCAAGACCCGGTGGTCAGCCAGGTCAAACTGATCGCCGAGCCGTGGGATGTCGGGGAAGGTGGTTATCAGGTGGGGAACTTCCCCGGCCTGTGGACCGAATGGAACGGAAAGTACCGGGACACCGTGCGGGACTATTGGCGCGGTGAGCTGGAGACACTGGGGGAGTTCGCATCCCGCCTCACCGGTTCGTCCGACCTCTACGAGAGCACCGGGCGCAGGCCCGGCGCCAGTATCAACTTCGTGGTCGCGCACGACGGGTTCACCCTGCGCGACCTGGTGTCCTACAACGAGAAGCACAACGAGGCCAACGGCGACGACAACTCCGACGGCGAAAGCCACAACCGGTCGTGGAACTGCGGCGTCGAAGGACCCACCGACGCCCCGGACATCGAGGCGCTGCGCGCGCGACAGATGCGCAACATCCTTGCCACCCTGCTGCTGTCGCAGGGGACGCCGATGATCGCGCACGGTGACGAGCTGGGCCGCACCCAGCACGGCAACAACAACGCCTACTGCCAGGACTCCGAACTGGCCTGGATGGACTGGTCCCTGGCCGAAACCAACGCCGAACTGCTGAGCTTCACCCGCGGCCTCACGCGGCTTCGCAAACAGCATCCGGTATTTCGCCGCCGCCGGTTCTTGCAGGGACGTCCGGTGCGGCACGGCGACGAGATCGGCGACGTCGCCTGGTTCAATCCCGCCGGCCGTGAGATGAGTTCCGATGACTGGGAAAACGGATTCGACAAATGCGTCACGGTGTTTCTCAACGGCGAGGCGATCCGCGAGCCTGACATGCGCGGTCAGCGGGTGGTGGATGACTCGTTTGTGCTGTGCTTCAATGCGCACGAGGAAACGGTCGGGTTTGCCGTTCCCGGCGAAGAATACGCGCAAGAATGGACCGTTGACATGGACACCGCGGAGCCGGCATCGCCCAGGGCGCAGCCCGTTCGCGCCCGGGAAGAGGTATCGGTGCGCGGGCGTTCGCTGCTCGTCCTGCGGAAAGTACGCTGAGGTATGACGCGCCCGGTGCTGTCCACCTACCGGCTGCAGCTGAGGGGCCCGGAAAGCGGATTCGCGTTCACCTTCGCCGATGCCGAAGAGCAGCTTGACTACCTCGACGAACTCGGCGTTTCGCACCTGTATCTGTCGCCGGTCATGACCGCGGTGCGTGGATCGGCGCACGGCTATGACGTCACCGACCCGACCACGGTCTCCGCGGAGTTGGGTGGCGCAGACGGGTTGGCCCGGTTGTCCGCCGCGGCCCGGGCCCGGGGCATGGGCCTGGTGATCGACATCGTTCCCAACCACGTCGGCGTACAACGCCCGGAGCAGAACCCGTGGTGGTGGGACGTACTGATGCACGGCCGCGCCTCGCGGTATGCCACGTTCTTCGACATCGACTGGGACATCGGTGACGGCCGGGTCTTACTGCCGGTACTGGGATCTGACGCCGACGTGGCCGATCTGAGCGTCGACGGGCAGGTGCTGCGGCTCGGTGATCTGGTCTGGCCGATCGCGCCGGGAACCGGCGGCGGCAGCGGCGCACAAGTCCACGATCGTCAGCACTATCGGTTGGTCGGCTGGCGTGACGGCAGCTGCGGATACCGGCGTTTCTTCTCAATCACCTCGTTGGCCGCCCTGCGGCAAGAGGACCGTGCCGTATTCGACGCGTGGCACGCCGAGGTGGCGCGCTGGTTCGCCGAGGGGATCGTCGACGGCCTGCGGGTCGATCATCCCGACGGTCTGGCGAATCCACAGGGATATCTCGCGTGGCTGCATGAGCTGGTGGGTCCGGACGCCTGGATCGTCGTCGAAAAGATCCTGGCCGTCGATGAGGCGCTGGAACCGAGCCTGCCGGTGGCAGGCTCCACCGGCTACGACGCCCTGCGCGAGATCGGGGGGCTGTTCATCGACCCCGAAGGCGAGCCGGCGCTGACCGAACTGTTCGAAACCACCGGAATCGACTACCGCGCGATGCCGGCCCTGGTGGCCGAGCAGAAGGCGATCGCGGCAACCGAGACGCTGGCCGGCGAGCTGGCGCGGCTGCACCGTTGTGTGGTGGCCGCCACCGGCGTCGACCATCCGCAGTTGACCGATGCCATCGTGGCCTTGCTGGGTCGCATCGGTGTCTATCGCAGCGACTACCTGGGCCTGACGGCGATCCTGCCGGTGGCGCTGGGGCAGGTCCGCGCGCAGCGGTCCGATTTCGACGAGCCGCTGCAGCTGGTCGCGGCGGCGATCGCCGGCGGGGGCGATTCCGCGGTGCGGTTGCAGCAGCTGTGTGGAGCGGTGACCGCCAAGGCGATCGAAGACTGTCAGTTCTATCGCGACGCGCGGCTGGTGTCGCTCAATGAAGTCGGCGGGGACCCGAGCTGTTTCGGGGTGGGCGCCGCGGAGTTTCATCACCGGGCCGCCACCAGGGCTCAACACTGGCCCGGCACCATGACCGCGCTGTCCACCCACGACACCAAACGCGGTGAGGACGTACGGGCCCGTATCGGCGTGTTGTCGCAGGTGCCGTCGTTGTGGGCGGACTTCGTGGCCCGCTGGGAAGCGCGCACGCCGTCTCCTGATCTGGCAACCGGGCTTTTCCTGTGGCAGAACATCTTCGGCGTATGGCCGCTCGACGGCCGGGTGAGTTCCGCGCTGCGCGAGCGCCTGCACTCCTATGCCGAGAAGGCAGCTCGCGAAGCGGCCAGGCGGACGACATGGCATGCCCCCGACGCCGAGTTCGAGGGCGCGCTGCATCGCTGGCTCGATGCCGTCCTGGACGGACCCATCGCCCGCGAGATGACCGAACTCGCCCGCGAACTCGCCCCGCATATCGAAAGCGACGTTTTGGGGCAGAAACTGCTGGCGCTGACCGTTCCGGGCATCCCGGATGTCTACCAGGGCACCGAATTCTGCGACGACAGCTTGGTGGATCCAGACAACCGGCGCGCGGTGGACTTCGCCGCGCGCCACGACGCGCTTCGGTCCCTGCGCCCCCCGAAGATGCGGGTTGTCGCCGCGGCGCTGCAGATGCGACGAGCGCGCCCGGACACCTTCCTGCGTGGCGGGCATCACCCGCTGCCGGCGTCCGGGCCGGCGGGCGAACACGTCGTGGCGTTTCGGCGCGGCGAGGACGTCGTGGTGGCGGTCAGCCGGTGGACGGTGCGCCTGCAGGGCACCGGATGGCACGGCACCGTCGTCGAGCTCCCGCCGGGCACTTGGACCGACGCGTTCTCCGGTGTCGGCCATCGCGGAGCGGTGTCTGCTGTCGAACTGTTCGCCGAACTGCCGGTAGCTCTGCTGGAGCGCGTCGATGGCTGACTTCGCCGTCTGGGCGCCGACTCCGGGAGTCGTTCGGCTCGATGTCGACGGGGTGGTCTACCCGATGTCCCCGACGGGCGGCGGGTGGTGGCGCACGGCGCTCGAAGTAGCGCCCGACGCACGTTACGGCTTCCTGCTCGACGACGATCCGCAAGTGCTGCCGGATCCGCGGTCGGCCCGGCAGCCCGACGGCGTGCACGCGCGCTCGGCGCTGTGGGACGACACCGGCCTGACCTGGACCGACCAGGACTGGGCGGGCAGGCGTGTCGACGGTGCGGTGATCTATGAACTGCACGTCGGCACCTTCACGCCGGGCGGAACGTTCGACTCGGCCATCGAGAAGTTGGATCATCTGGTCGGGTTGGGCGTCGATTTCGTCGAGCTGATGCCGGTCAACGCCTTTTCCGGTGCCCACGGATGGGGTTACGACGGAGTGCTGTGGTACGCGGTGCACGAGCCCTACGATGGGCCAGACGGGCTGGCGCGCTTCGTCGACGCCTGCCACGGCCGCGGTCTGGGTGTGCTGATCGACGCGGTGTTCAACCACCTCGGCCCCTCCGGGAACTATCTGCCGCGCTTCGGGCCGTATCAGTCGCAGACGCGCAACCCGTGGGGCAGTGCCATCAACATCGACGGCGCCGACTCCGACGAAGTTCGGCGCTACATCATCGACTGCGCACTGCGCTGGATGCGGGTCTTTCACGCCGACGGTCTCCGGCTGGACGCGGTGCACGCACTGGTCGACACCACGGCCATCCATCTTCTTGAGGAGCTGGCCACTGAAACCGATGCCCTTGCAGCACAGTTGGGCCGTCCGTTGTCACTTGTCGCCGAAAGCGACCGCAATGACCCGCGGACCGTTGCCGGCCGCGCAGACGGCGGTTACGGGATCCACGCGCAATGGGATGACGACGTCCACCACGCCATCCACACGGCGGTCTCCGGGGAGCGGCAAGGCTATTACGCCGATTTCGGCAGCCTGGCCACCTTGGCGACCACGCTGCGCAACGGCTTCTTCCACGCGGCCACGTACTCGTCGTTCCGCCGC
The DNA here is from genome assembly GCF_000972925.1 of Mycobacterium sp. UM_Kg1. NCBI lineage: Bacteria > Bacillati > Actinomycetota > Actinomycetes > Mycobacteriales > Mycobacteriaceae > Mycobacterium > Mycobacterium sp. UM_Kg1. The sequence continues at coordinate 34,586 of NZ_JRMK01000014.1, forward strand.
CGGCGGCATGGCCGTCCGGTGCCCAAGTCACAGATTCCGGCCACCCGACTGGTGGCCTACACCTGTACCCACGATCAGATCGGAAACCGGGCGCTGGGGGACCGGCCGTCACAGAACCTGACGTCGGGCCAACTGGCGATCAAGGCGGCGCTGGCATTGTTGTCGCCCTACACCGCAATGCTTTTCATGGGCGAGGAATGGGGTGCGCTGACGCCGTTCCAGTTCTTCAGTTCGCACGAAGACCCCCAGGTGGCGCGGGCCACCGCCGAGGGCCGCAAGGCCGAGTTCGCCGACCACGGCTGGGACGCCGACGACATCCCGGACCCGCAGGACCCACAGACCTTTCAGCGGTCAAAACTGGTCTGGGCCGAGCTCGAGAAGCCACGCCATGCTGCGCTGCTGGGCGTCTACCGGGCACTGATCGGGTTGCGCCGGGAAACCGGCACGGACGGTTCCTGGCCGGCACCCAGCGAGATCGGCTATGACGAGGACCGGCGATGGATCGCGATGCGCCGCGGGCCGGTGCTGCTTATCTGCAATCTCAGCGAGGCAGAGGTCAGCGTGCCGGTACGGGGTGAGCCGGTACTGGCCTGGGGGTCGCCCCAGACGGTGGCCGACGCGACCGTACTGCCGGGCCACTCCTTCGTGGTCTTGCGCCCGGAGGGCGAATCGTCCCGCCGGGTATGAGCCGGCCCGTAGGGGGCGTTGCGGCCCGGGGCTAGGAGAACACCGTCTGAGCGCAGGTCGAGGGCGTGGTGAGGTTGACACCGGCGTAGACCACCTGCACGTGGGTGCAGACAATGACGTTGGCGTCCGTCTTGGGCTGGCCGGTCGAATACTCCAGGACGTCGATGCTGCCGTTGGTCTGGTACTTCTCCGGGGGACCTTCGCCGTAGTACATCGACTGGATCACCGCGCCGGTGCCGTCCTTGAACACCTTGGTCCCCGGTCCGCCGCGGTCTTTGAACCAGCCCTCGCCGCCGTCGGTGTGCACGTCGAGATAGGCGGTCCGCTTCGACGAGCGGATCTCGGTGCTCTGGCGTGCCCACAGGTCGGGCGGGAAGCCGGTCAGGCCCTCGGGCGTCTGCAGCCGAACCCCGACGGTGAACCTGCACAGCGGCGGTGCGCTGCAGTCGACCCAACTGTGGGTCTGCAGCTGATCAGCGTCGTTGACCGGGAACAGTGACGTCTTGGAGTCGCTGGCCGCCGACGCGATCGCCGGCGGAATCAGCGCGGCCAGCAACGTCAACGCGGCCGGCACCATCAGCAACCGCTTCATGTCGCACCAACCTAGACCGGCGATCACTGGTCGTAGGTCACTTCCACCGAATCGGTCTCGGGGTGGGCCTGGCATGCCAGGATCAGCCCTTCGGCGAGGTCCTGAGGCTCCAGCACATCGTTGATCTCCATGGTGACCTTGCCCTTTTTCAACTCGCAGGCGCAGGCGCCGCAGTGGCCCTCCCGGCAGGAGAACGGAGCGTCGATGCCCTTGTCCAGCAGCAGGTCGAGCAACTTGACGTGCCGGGGCCACACCAGTTCGTGTTGTTCGCCGTCCAGCTCCACGGTGACGGTGGCCGGCGCCGCCGCCTGCTCGCCCTCCGGCGCTTCGGTGATCGTCACCGCGGCGAACGGGTCGCCGTCCAGCGACTTGAACACCTCCAGATGGACCTGCTCGGCGGGAACGTCGCAGTCCTGCAGGGCCTCGCGGGCGGCCTGCATGAACGGCCCCGGGCCACAGATGAAGACCTGGCGATCGGTGTAGGGCGCGGCCAGCTGTGCCAGCGCCGCACGCGACGGCAGGCCCTGGACCGACTCCAGCCAGTGCACTACCGTCAGCCGGTCAGGGTAGGCCGCGGTCAGCTCGCGCAGCGCGGCGGCGAAGATCACCGACCGTTCGTCGCGGTTGGCGTAGACCAGCACCACCTTGCCGCTGCCCTGCGACAGCGCCGACTTGCAGATTGCCATCATCGGGGTGATGCCACTGCCGGCGGCCAGCAGCAGAAAGTCGGTGTCCAGCGACTTGGGCACGAAGGTGCCCGAGGGCGCCAGCACGTGCATGCGCATCCCGGGGTGCGCGTTGTCGCACAGCCAGTTCGACGCGTAGCCCTGCGCGGTGCGCTTGACGGTGACCGTCAGCGCATCGTCGGTGAACGGCGAACTGGACAGCGAATAGCAGCGCGCCACCGAGCCGGTCTGGTCGCTGGGAACGCGCAGCGTCAGGAATTGGCCCGGCGAGTACTTCAGCCGCTGCTCGGGGATCTCGGGGTCGTCCGGCCCGTCGGGAACGCCGAAAACCAGGGACCGGGCGTCGTCGGTTTCGGTGACGACTGCGGTGATCTGCAGTTCCAGCACATGAGCACCGAGTGGTTCGTCCGGAATGGTCTCCGTCACGGGCCGCCCTTCATCGTCGGTCACAACTAGAACAGGTTACAGAAAAGCGGTCCGCTATCGCCACCAGCAGCAGGAACACCCTGCTCGACACAAATCGGAACGTGTTCTAATCTCACACTAGGCTGGTTGGAAAACGGGCCGGAAGAACCTGTTCACTCCTGGGAGGCAATCTAGTGACGTCCATTCAACAGCGTGACGCGCAGTCGGTGTTGGCCGCCATCGACGACCTGCTGCCGCAGTTGCGTGAGCGCGCCCAGGAGACCGAAGACCTGCGTAAGCTGCCCGACGCCAACGTCGCGGCGCTCGAGGAGATCGGCTTTTTCCGGCTGCTGCAGCCCGAGCAGTGGGGCGGAATGCAGTGCGACCCCACCATCTTCTACGAGGCGGTGCGCCGGCTGGCCAGTGCCTGCGGCTCCACCGGCTGGGTGGCCGGCATCATCGGCGTGCACAACTGGCACCTGGCCCTGTTCGACCAGCAGGCCCAGGAAGACGTCTGGGGCGAGGACACCAACGTCCGGATCTCCTCGTCGTACGCGCCGATGGGCGCAGGTGTGGTCACCGAGACCGCCGACGGCTACATCGTCAACGGTTCGTGGAACTGGTCGTCGGGCTGTGACCATGCCACCTGGGCGTTCCTCGGCGGTCCGGTGATCAAGGACGGCAAGCCGGTCGACTTCGGCAGCTTCTTGATCCCGATCTCCGACTACCGCATCGACGACGTCTGGCACGTGGTGGGCCTGCGTGGCACCGGCAGCAACACCGTGGTGGTCAAGGACGCTTTCGTGCCGCGGCACCGCTTCCTGTCCTACCGGGCGATGAACGACGGCACCGCCGGCGGCTACAAGACCAACACCGCGCCGGTCTACAAGATGCCGTGGGGCACCATTCACCCGACCACCATCTCGACGCCGATCATGGGCATGGCCTACGGCGCCTACGAGGCGCACGTGGAGCACCAGGGCAAGCGGGTGCGTGCGGCGTTCGCCGGGGAGAAGGCCAAGGACGACCCGTTCGCCAAAGTCCGCATCGCCGAGGCCGCCAGCGACATCGACGCCGGCTGGCGTCAGCTGATCGGCAACGTCGGCGACGAGTACGCGCTGCTGGCCGCCGGCAAGGAGATCCCGTTCGAGCTGCGGGCCCGGGCCCGGCGGGACCAGGTCCGTGCCACCGGCCGGGCCATTGCCTCCATCGACCGGTTGTTTGAGGCGGCCGGAGCCACGGCGCTGTCCAATGACGCACCGGTGCAGCGGTTCTGGCGTGACGCGCATGCGGGTCGGGTGCACGCGGCCAACGACCCGGAGCGCGCATACATGATCTTCGGTAACCACGAGTTCGGGTTGCCACCCGGCGACACCATGGTCTGATCGAACTGGACCTGGCCGGGACAACGACGAGCTAGCTGGAGGTATCACCGATGAGTATCCGTTCGCTGGGCTACCTGCGAATTCAGGCCACCGACATGGCGGCCTGGCGGGACTTCGGGCTGAAGGTTCTCGGCATGGTCGAGGGGTCCGGCACCTGCGAGGGTGCGCTGTACCTGCGGATGGATGAGTTCCCGGCCCGGCTGGTGGTGGTGCCCGGTGACACCGACCGGCTGCTGGTTTCCGGTTGGGAATGCGCCAACGCCGAAGGGCTGGCTGACATCCGGCGGCGCCTGGAAGCCGAGGGCACGCCCTACAAGGAGGCGACCGCGGCCGAGTTGGCCGAGCGCTGCGTCCAGGAGATGATCGCCTTCGACGACCCGTCGGGAAATCACCTTGAGGTGTTCCACGGGGTGGCGCTGCAGCACCGCCGGGTGGTCAGCCCTTACGGTCACCGGTTCGTCACCGAAGAACAGGGCCTGGGCCACGTGGTGCTGTCCACCAAGGACGACGCCGAGGCACTGCACTTCTACCGCGACGTGCTCGGCTTCCGGCTGCGCGACTCCATGCGGCTGCCCCCGCAGATGGTCGGCCGCCCGGCCGACGGCGAGCCGGCCTGGCTTCGGTTCTTCGGCTGCAACCCGCGTCACCACAGCCTGGCGTTTCTGCCGATGCCGACGCCCACCGGAATCGTGCACCTCATGGTGGAAGTGGAGAACGCCGACGACGTCGGCCTGTGCCTGGACCGCGTCGCGCGCCGCAAGATCCCCATGGCCGCCACTTTGGGCCGGCATGTCAACGACAAGATGCTGTCGTTCTACATGAAGGCGCCCAGCGGTTTTCAGGTCGAGTTCGGCTGCGAGGGGCTCGAGGTCGATGACGAGGACTGGGTGGCCCGGGAGAGCACGGCTGTCAGCCTCTGGGGGCATGACTTCACCGTGGGTATGCAATAGCTGTGGCCGAAGAACCCGGGATCGACCCGCGCGCGTTTCGTAATGTGCTCGGCCAGTTCTGTACCGGCATCACCATCATCACCACGGTGGACAACGAGGTGCCGGTCGGGTTCGCCTGCCAGTCGTTCGCTGCGCTGTCCCTGGACCCGCCGCTGGTGCTGTTCTGCCCGACCAAGCAGTCGCGGTCCTGGCAGGCCATCGAGTCCAGTGGAAAATTCTGCGTCAACATCCTGGCCGAGGAGCAGAAGGATGTCTGTGCCCGGTTCGGCTCCCGCGAGCCGGACAAGTTCGCCGGTGTGGACTGGCAGCCGTCCCCGCTTGGGTCGCCGATCCTGGCCGGGTCCTTGGCGCACATCGACTGCACGGTGGCCTCGGTGCATGACGGCGGCGACCACTTCGTGGTCTTCGGTGCGGTGCAGTCCCTTTCGGATGTGCCGAAGGTGAAGCCGCGGCCGCTGCTGTTCTATCGCGGCGACTACACCGGTATCGAGCCGGACAAGACCACGCCAGCGCACTGGCGCGACGACCTCGAAGCATTCCTCACCACCACCACCGACGACACCTGGCTGTAGTTGCTGGGTGGTGCCCTCAGGCTCGTGACAGAGCTCTGAGCCAGCCGACCTGGTCGGCGATGATCTGGGCCGAATACCCGTCGCGGAACGGCTCGAAGTGGTCGGCGTCGTAGCTCTTTCGGGTCGCCTGCGGTGCCCGCCGGGCGAGATGATCGATGGCCCGCGCCGACACCGTGATGTCACGTTCGCCGGCCTGAACCAGGACCCGGCAGTGGAGCCTTCTCGCCTGGGTCACTGGACGCCAGAGCGGCAGGCGCAGAGCCAGGCCGGCATGCACCTCGTTGCGCCAACCCGGTGCCACGACGGACAGAAATCCCTCCAGTTCGCCGGGAGAGGTCACTCCGGCGCGGCCGCCTGGGGCGGCGACCAGCGGTATCAGAGCGTCGCGCATGGCCTGCGCCGTCAGCCACAGCGTATTGCCGGGGTCAGCTCTGAGTGCGTGGATCGTCTGCCATCTGCCGTCGAGGAAGGGACAGAGCAGGATCACGCCGCTCACGCGCTGATCTGCAGCGGCGGCCTCCACCGCGGTTCCACCGCTGAGCGAGTAACCCCAGAGGATGATCTGGTCGGGGTCGATTCCCTCGAGCGTCCGTGCGAAGGCAATAGCGGCCAACCGGTCCTCGAGCTGCTCGCTGGTCCGAATGCGTTGCCGGGGTTGGCCGCTCGAATCGCCTAGATAGCGATGGTCATAGACGAGTACGGCGACCCCGGCGTGCGCCAGCGCTTCTGCGTAGCTGGGCAGTCCATCGTGGCGGGTCAACCCAAAACCGTGCGCCATGACTACACACGGGACATCGCCGGCAGTATTGCTCGGCCGATACAGCCATCCCGTGCAATGTGTTCCGGCGGACAAGAAGGTGACGTCGGCTCTGTCCATGGAGCGAGATGCTAGCTGGCGAATGCGCCGCTGAACCATCCAGCTGCGGGACTACCATGCAGCGGGTGAAGCGACTTGGTTGGTCGGCAGCGGCGACCGCTGCCTATGCCGCAGTGATGCTGGTGCTGGACCGCGGGATGCGCAAGACGGGCGGTCCCGGCATCATCGGATTCGAGCTGGCCGGCAACCGCGAGCGAACCCAGCAGATCTTGGACGTTTGGGGACCGGAGGGCCGGCGCTGGGCGCGCTGGTCGCTGTGGCTCGACTTCGGCTACATGCTGACCTACGGCGCCGCCGCGCTGCTGTTCGTCGAACGTGTCCGCCGCCGCCGCGGCCATCCGATCGCGCTGCGGCTGCTACCGATTGCCGCGGTTGCCGGTGACGCGGTCGAGGGGGTGGCGCTGCTGCGGGTACTCGACGGGGTGGACCTAGACGCCAACGCCCGGCGCGCCCGCGGCGCGGCGTCGGTCAAGTTCGCACTGCTGGCAGTCGGGCTCGGCTACACCATCACCGGCGCGGTGCACCGCCGCTCATGAGCCGTGCCAGCATCGCTGGTGCTCGGCGTGGGTGTGCAGGTAGGCACCCGGGGCGTAGAACTGGTCGTAGAAGTCGATGTCCAGGTGTTGGGCCTGCAGATACATCAACACGTGCACGGTCGGGACGGTGCCCGGCAGCTTGCCGAAAGTGTCGTAGATGTAGGACGCCTGGCAGGTGACCAGTTCGGCGATGCCGTCCGGCGGCAGAGCCGTGCCGCGCACCGCAGCGCTGTCCGACCACGGCCCCGGCGTCTCGGGGTGCGACGGGCCACCGGGCCCGAACTTGCGGTCCACCAGCTTGCGGACACCCTCGGCGACGGAGGTGACATGCGGTGGGCTGAGCGTCTCGAAGTGGCCGGGTAGGCCGGTGACGTTCGGGAAAGGCCAGCGGGGATCGGTGTCGGCGACGAAACCCAGACCGGGTGCGCGCGGATCGCCCGAGCCGCCCAGTACCGACAACCGGTCCAGCCCGTCGAAGATCCAGCCGCCCAGACCCATCGCCTGCAGGGCCAGGGCGCCGTTGTGCGCCGCGATCGACAGTTCGGCACTGGCCTCGGTCAGGGTGTACTGCTCGACGAACGACAGCGGTATCGGGTCGTCGGCATGGGTCAGGCCGGGAAAAGCTGAGACGCCGGGGATCTCACGGTCGTTGATGTCATCACGGACCGGGTAGCCGTTCGCCGCGAAGAACCACAGATTCTCCAGCAGATGTTCGGACAGGTCGGCCACGTTGAAGGCCAGCAGACTGCCCGGATGGTTGCCGATCCAGGTGTTATGACCTTCCATGTAGGGCTCTTCGCGCGGCAACTCCAGGCGTGAATCTGACAGCCGTACATAGGAATCGGCGGTATGGCTTATCCACTGTTCGATGGTGTCGAACTGCTGTGGCTGCTGGTCGCGCGTGGGCAGCAGGTAACAGCCGGTGTCGTCGGTGAAAAACAGCTGGCTGGTGTGAAAACCGGCGGCCGACGGCATGGCCCGCCCGGTGGCGCTGCCGGGATAGTTCGGCAGCGCCGGGGCGTACCCCGGATGGTGCGCGATGCCGTCGTGCCAGCCGGTGGTGCCGGCCATCAGCGACAGCAGCAGGGCTCGCTCGACCTCCGACAACGGCTGCACCGGACGGCGGCTGGTGTAGGCCAGCGCACCTGCCGGAATGGCGCCGCCCACCGGAAACCGTCGCGACCGGCGTCCGGTGATGGCGGCGAACAACCCGAAACCGGCCGCCTGCGCCAGCGCGGCTCGTTCCTGCTCAGTGATCACCAGGGCCATCGCCCGGGCCTACTTGCTGACGGTCTCCAGCAGCATGGCCAGCTGGGTCGGCGAGACCGCGATCCCGCACTGGTTCTTCAGGTCGGTGAGCGGCTGGGCGATGCCCTGCAGGGTCGAGAGCTGGTCGAGGTGGCCGATGAAGTAGCCCTGAACCGAGGACTTGGCCTGGTCCGCGGGCATGGTGGCCGCGGAGGTCAGCACGTCGTTGGCCTCCGGGTGGTCGTGCAGGAACGCGCCAGCCTGGCTCAGGACGCCACTGGCGGTGCTGGACAGCCCGGCTGCGGTGCACGGGTCGGGCGCGGCATCGGCGGGCGAGCTGAGTCCGGCCGTCGCGGCAGCGGCCACAGCACCCAGGATGCCTACGGTCGCCGCGCCAAGCGCCAGCCGGGAAGTGGTGGTGGTGCGCATAGCGATGATCCCTTCGATCAGGTATTTCCAGCTTGGGGTAAACCTACCGGAGGGGCAGCCACCCGCGGAGCCGTTGCAGTGCCTCCTCGATGTCGGCGGTCGGGCCTGCGAACGAGAGACGGACGTAGGTGTTGCCGCGCTCGGTGTCGAAATCGATTCCGGGCGCCAGCGCGAGCCCGGTGTCGGCCAGCAGGCGCGCGCAGAAGTCCAGTGAGTCTGCGGTGTGCTCGGCGATGTCGGCATAGACGTAGAAGGCGCCGTCGGTGGGGGCCAGCCGGTCAATGCCCAAGTTTCGCAGCCCGCCCAGCAGTAGTTCCCGGTTGGCGGCGTAGTGCCGTAGGTGGCCTTGCGCTTCGGCGATGGCCTCCGGGGTGAAGGCCGCGACCGCGGCATATTGGGCCAGCACCGGAGGGCAGATGGTGAAATTGCCGGTCAGACAGTCCACGGCGCGGCGCAAGGCCGGTGGCACCAGCAGCCAGCCCAGCCGCCACCCGGTCATGGCGAAATACTTGGAGAAACTGTTGGCCACCACCGCGTTGCGCGAGGTCTCCCAGGCACAGCTGGTCTGCGGTGCACCGTCATAGACCAGGCCGTGGTACACCTCGTCGCTGATCAACCGCACCCCGGCGGAGTCGCACCAGGTGGCGATCGCGGCCAGCTCCGCCGGTTCCAGTACGGTGCCGGTCGGATTGGCCGGGCTGGCGACGATCACACCGGCCAACGGGCCTTCGAGCTCGGCCAGCATCGCAGCGGTGGGCTGGAATCGGGTTTCGGGCCCGCACGGGATCTCGACCACCTCGCAGCCCAGGGCGGTCAAGATGTTGCGGTAACAGGGATAACCTGGGCTGGCGATCGCCACCCGGTCACCGGCGTCGAAGCAGGCCAGAAACGCCAGCAGGAAACCGCCCGACGAGCCCGTGGTCACCACCACATCGTCGGGGTCGACGCTCAGCCCGTAGCGATGGGCGTAGGAGCCGGCGATGGCCGCACGCAGCTCCGGGATGCCCAGCGCGACGGTGTAGCCCAACTGGTTGGCGTTCAGGGCCCTGGCGGCGGCGGCGCGCACCGGTTCGGGAGCGCCCACGCTGGGCTGCCCGGCCGACAGGTTCACCAGATCGCCATGGGTGCGTTGGCGTTCGGCCGCGGCCAGCCACACGTCCATGACATGGAAGGGCGGAATGCCCGCGCGTATCGCCACACGGTCGGTCATGGGCCACCCTCCGTCATGATGCGGTGCAGGAAGCGGGTGGAGTCGGGCATGGAGGCGAGCACCGTGCCGGAATGATCTTGGTCGGGATAGATATGCAACTCCACGTCCTGATGATGAGCGATGAGCTGCTGATGCAACGTCTGCGTGGACTGTGGCGGAACGTCGGTGTCGAGCAGACCGTGCCCGAGGAAGATCGGCCGGTCATATCCCTCGGTCGGGGTGCCCATGAAGCCATCGAGCGCCGCTTCGATGCCGTCCAGCGACGCCACCGGTGCGCTGAACAGCTCGTCGAGCCGAGTTCCGGCCACCTGCCGGTCCAGTTCGGTCTTGCAGACGGTCTCCGCCCGGTCGGCCAGCTCACGTCCGCGCGGTGTCAAGACCCGGTCGAAAGGAATG
>NZ_JRMK01000015.1:0-44493 GCF_000972925.1 Mycobacterium sp. UM_Kg1
ATGTGTATAAGAGACAGACCACGCACTTCGTCGTGACCGACCGGCGGGTGATGTTCCGCCACGGCTTGCTGACCCGCAGCGGCATCGACATCGCGCTCGCGCGGATCAACAGTGTGGAGTTCGTCCACGGGTTCATCGACCGGATCCTGCGGACCGGCACGCTGATCATCGAGTCGGCGTCACAGGAGCCGTTGGAGTTCTATGACATCCCGCGGGTGGAGCAGGTGCACACCCTGCTCTATCACGAAGTCTTCGACAGGCCGTCCGCCGGCGGTCGATGACGGGCCGGACGCCTGAACAAGGTCACCACGCCGGTGTCCCCGCTGGCCTCCAGCGAGTCCTCGAGCGCCTCGGCGAGCGCGCCGGTCCCCAGCGTGGCGTCCAGCGCGGCATCGGGGCTGCGGGCGAACTCGTCGGGGAAGACCCAGCGGCGAAAGGCCCAGAACCGGAACGCCATCTGCAGCAGGTTGCCGACGATGTAGGCCGAGAGGAAGTCGGAGAGGTTCTCGACGGTCAACGACACCATGGGCGCCCGCAGCCCGAGCACGTAACTGGAGAACCACAGCGGCGCCATGGACAGCAGCACACCGACGCCGCTGACTCCGAAGAACAGCAGAGCCTCATGGTGGCGTTCCCGGCCGCCCCGGTCCTTGAAGCTCCACTCCCGATTGAGGATGTAGGAGGCGATCACCGCGACGATCCCGGAGATGACCTTGGCGGTGACGGGCTTGGGGGCCAGAATCGTCAGCTTGAGGGTGTAGAACAGCGCGGAGTCGATGACGAACGTGGTTGCTCCGACGATGGCGAACTTGATCAACTCGTGATGGCGTTCGGCCAGCGGGCGGATCACCCGCGGCAGGCGGGCGATGGTGGCGTCGGTAAAAGACACAAGTTGCCAGTGTACGGACTCGGCACCCTTCGCACCTAACGACTGGATAACGCCCCTGGGGTGCCCGAACGCGGCGACCCGCGGCGTGCGGCTGCGCCGCACTTGCGATCGCGGCGCGCCCAACGCGGCGACCCGCGGCGTGCGGCTGCGCCGCACTTGCGATCGCGGCGCCCCCGACACGGCGACCCGCGGCGTGCGGCTGCGCCGCACTTGCGATCGCCGGGCGCGGGCGTGACACGATATTGCCCGTGCCGAACGCCGCAACCACCCCGCCGCCATCAGGTGGCCGTAGCCCCCTGGTCGCCATGGTGGGTGGCGGTCAGCTGGCGCGGATGACCCACCAGGCAGCGATCGCGCTCGGACAGCGGTTGCGGGTGCTGGCGGCCGCTCCCGACGAGCCGGCAGCCCAAGTCACCCCGGACGTGGTGCTGGGTTCCCACACCGACCTCGACGACCTGCGCCGCGCTGCCGACGGGGCCACCGTGCTCACCTTCGACCACGAGCACGTCCCGGGTGAACTGCTGGAGCGCCTGGTCGCCGAAGGGGTCAACGTCGCACCGCCACCGGCGGCTCTGCGGCACGCCCAGGACAAGCTGGTGATGCGCCGCAGACTGGCGGAGCTGGGGGCGCCGGTGCCCCGGTTCGCCGCAATCGAGACCATCGAAGACCTCGAGCGTTTCGCGGAGCTGACCGGTGGGCCGATGGTGGTCAAGGCGGCTCGGGGCGGTTATGACGGCCGTGGGGTTTCCCTGGTCGACGACCTGGTCCAGGCCCGGGCGGTGGTCGCCGACTATCTGGCGGCCGGAGTGCCGGTGCTGGCCGAGGAGCGCGTGGTGATGCGCCGTGAGCTCTCCGCACTGGTGGCCCGCTCACCGTTCGGCCAGGGCGCGGCCTGGCCGGTGGTCGAGACCGTGCAGGAAGACGGGATCTGCGTGACGGTGATCGCGCCCGCCCCCGACCTCTCCGATGAGAAAGCAGCTGCCGCCCAACAACTGGCGCTGCGGCTGGCCGATGAGCTGGGGGTCGTCGGAGTGCTGGCCGTCGAGCTGTTCGAGACCGTCGATGGGCAGTTGCTGGTCAACGAGCTGGCGATGCGACCGCACAATTCGGGGCACTGGACCATGGACGGGGCGGCCACCGGCCAGTTCGAGCAGCATCTTCGCGCGGTGCTTGACTATCCGCTCGGGGCCACCACGCCGATTGTCCCGCTGACCGTGATGGCCAACGTGCTGGGCGCCGCGCAAACCCCGTCGATGTCGATGGACGAGCGGCTGCACCATCTGTTCGCGCGGTATCCCGACGCCCGGGTCCACCTCTACGGCAAGGGCGAACGGCCCGGTCGCAAGATCGGCCACATCAACCTGCTCGGGCGTGACACGACGGACTTGGCGACGCTGCGCGAGCGGGCCGAAAGCGCGGCACACTGGTTGTCGCACGGGGAATGGAGCGATGGATGGAATCCGCATGAGTGAGCACAAGCCCGGTCCCCGGGTCGGCGTCATCATGGGCAGCGACAGCGACTGGTCGGTGATGGAGGACGCGGCGATGGCGCTCGCCGAGTTCGACGTCCCGTTCGAGGTCGGGGTGGTCTCGGCGCACCGCACACCGCAGCGGATGTTCGACTACGCGCGCGACGCCGCGGGACGCGGCATCCAGGCGATCATCGCTGGGGCCGGAGGCGCCGCGCACCTGCCCGGGATGGTGGCATCGGCCACACCGCTGCCGGTGATCGGGGTGCCGGTGCCGCTGGCGCGACTGGACGGGTTGGATTCTTTGCTGTCGATCGTGCAGATGCCGGCGGGTGTGCCGGTGGCCACCGTGTCCATCGGTGGCGGGCGCAACGCAGGTTTGCTGGCAGTGCGCATTCTGGGCTCGGCCGACGCGGCGCTGCGGGCGCGAATGGTGGATTATCAAGACCAGTTGGCTCAGAGCGTGCTTGCGAAGGATGCGATGCTTCAAGGTAAAGTTACCGGCGAGTAGCTTAGGAGGCTGTCATGTCTGGGTGGGCCGGAGATCCGTCGTTCGACCTGTTCAAACTCCCGCAGGAGCATGACGAACTACGGGCGGCGATTCGGGCGCTGGCGGAGAAGGAGATCGCTCCGTACGCCAAAGAGGTCGACGAGCAGGCCCGGTTCCCCGACGAGGCGCTGGCCGCGCTGAACGCATCGGGTTTCAACGCGGTGCACGTGCCGGAGGCCTACGGCGGGCAGGGCGCGGACTCGGTCGCGGCCTGCATCGTGATCGAAGAGGTGGCCCGGGTATGCGCCTCGTCGTCGCTGATACCGGCGGTGAACAAGCTCGGCACCATGGGGCTGATCCTGGCCGGCTCCGAAGAGCTCAAGGCGCAGGTGCTGCCGGGGCTCGCCGCCGGCGAGGTGATGGCCTCCTACGCGCTGTCCGAGCGCGAAGCGGGCAGTGACGCCGCGGCGATGCGCACGCGCGCCAAGGCCGACGGCGACGACTGGATCCTCAACGGGTCGAAGTGCTGGATCACCAACGGCGGCAAGTCCAGCTGGTACACCGTGATGGCCGTGACCGACCCGGATCTGGACGCCAACGGGATTTCGGCGTTCATGGTGCACATCGACGACGAGGGTTTCACCATCGGGCCCAAGGAGCACAAGCTCGGCATCAAGGGGTCGCCGACCACGGAGCTCTATTTCGAGAACTGTCGGATTCCGGGGGACCGGATCATCGGCGAGCCGGGAACCGGGTTCAAAACGGCGCTGCGCACCCTGGACCACACCCGTCCGACGATCGGCGCCCAGGCGGTGGGTATCGCCCAGGGCGCGCTGGACGCGGCGATCGAGTACACCAAGGACCGCAAGCAGTTCGGCAAGAACATCAGCACTTTCCAGGGTGTCCAGTTCATGCTGGCCGACATGGCGATGAAGCTCGAGGCGGCCCGCCTGATGGTGTACTCGGCCGCGGCGCGCGCCGAGCGGGGCGAGACCGGCCTGGGTTTCATCTCGGCGGCCAGCAAGTGTTTTGCCTCCGACGTTGCCATGGAGGTCACCACCGACGCGGTGCAGTTGTTCGGCGGCGCGGGTTACACCACCGACTTCCCGGTCGAGCGGATGATGCGTGACGCCAAGATCACCCAGATCTACGAGGGCACCAACCAGATTCAGCGCGTCGTGATGAGCCGGCACCTCCTGCGCTGACATCGTGAGCTCCCGAATCGAGATCGCCCGACACGCTCGGCACGCGTTCGTCGACACGGTTGACGGGCTCACCGACGCCGAATTCGACCACGGCACCACCCTGTGCGCCGACTGGTCGCCGCGCGATGTGCTGGCGCACCTGATCGGTACGGCGGAGATCGGGCGCTACCTGCGCGCCCCGTGGCGGCTGCACCGGATCAACGCCGAGGCGGTGGCCTCCGGGCGCCGGCGCACGCGCGCGGAGTTGATCGCCGCCGGCCGCCGCTGGGCGCAGGTGCCGGACCGGGCGCTGGCCGGCCTGCTGCTGGGCGACGTGGCGATGCATCACCAGGATGTGCTGCGGGGCCTGGGTCGTACCCGGACGATCCCGCCCGTCGAAGAGGCCGCCATCCTTGCCGAGGGTGTGAGCCTGACCGTGCAGAAGCTGCAGCCGACCCTGCTGCGCTACCGGGTCGAGCCCAGCAACGGGATCGGCCGGCCCCGGGGCCGGGGGCGCGTTGTCCGCGGCACCGCGGAGGCGCTGGGGATGTGGCTGGGGGGCCGGAACGTAGCAGATGTGCAGATCGAAGGCGTTCGCCTTCAGCAGTGATACGCCCACCCGCGCCGGCCCGACACGGGGCATTCGGCGCCGTCCGTCCCACCTAGGAGAGGCTTCATGCCAGGACTACTGCCCGAGGTCGACCCCGACGGTCTGCTCGAGTACTCCGTCGTCTACACCGACCGGGCCCTCAACCACATGTCCGGACGCTTCCAGTCCGTCATGAACGAGGTCTCGGCCATGCTCCGCGAGGTGTACCACGCCGACGCGGCAGTCATCGTGCCCGGCAACGGCACGTGTGGCATGGAGGCGGTGGCGCGCCAGTTCGCCAACGACGCCGAGGTACTGGTCGTGCGCAACGGGTTCTTCAGCTACCGGTGGAGCCAGATTCTTCAGACCGGCCGTATCACCGACCGCATCACCGTTCTCACCGCCCGCCCGACCGGCGACGGCGACCAGGCGCCCTGGACGCCCGCGCCCATCGACGAGGTCGAGGAGGCCATAGCGCGGACCCGGCCCGCGCTGGTGTGCGTCCCGCACGTCGAAACCGCCAGCGGGATCCTGCTGCCCGACGACTACCTGGCGCGCGTCGGCGCGGCGACCGCGGCAGTGGGGGGTCTGTTCGTGCTGGACTGCATCGCCTCCGGTGCGGTCTGGGTGGACATGGCGGCGCTGGGGGTCGACGTCCTGGTCACCGCACCTCAGAAGGGCTGGAGCGCCGAGCCGGGCTGCGCCATGGTCTGTCTGTCCGAGCGGGCCGTCGATGTCATGGACCGCACCGCCGGCACCAGTTTCGCGCTCGACCTGAAGAAGTGGCGCGAGATCATGATCGCCTACGAGAACGGCGGGTACGCCTACCACGCGACCATGCCGACCGGTGTCATCACCGGACTGCGCGACGCGATGGCGCAGACCCGCGACCGCGGCTTCGGTGCGGTGCAAGAGCAGCAGTTCACGCTGGGGCGCAAGGTGCGGGCGCTGCTGGCCGAACGTGGCTTCCCCAGCGTGGCCGCACCGGGATTCGAGGCCCCCGGTGTGGTGGTCAGCTACACCACCGACCCCGAGATTCGTACCGGGCGAAAGTTTTTGGCCCAGGGGATTCAGACCGCGGCGGGAGTGCCCCTGCAGTGCGGCGAGCCGGCGACGTTCTCCACCTTCCGAGTGGGATTGTTCGGGCTGGACAAGCTGGCCGACATCGAGGGAACGGTGGCGCGGCTGACTCGCGCGATCGACCAGATCGCCTGAGTTGTCCGTGCACGTCGGTGGGCTGCGCGGGCTGGGGCATCTGATTAGGCTTCACCACATGTCGCTTTCTGCGGCCTACGGTGTCGTCCGGGCATCCGGAGAATGGGTCTGATCCGATGTCGCAAACGTCTGCCGGTGCCTCCAGCATCTACCTCGCCGCTGCCGAGGGCGGCTCCGGCAAGTCTGTGCTCGCACTGGGACTGTTGCACCTGTTGGCGGCCTCCTCGGCCCGCGTCGGGGTGTTCCGGCCGGTCGTGCGGTCGCTGGACGAGCCGGACGGCCAACTCGAACTGCTGCTCGCGCATGCCACCGCCGCCATCGAGGACCACAGTTCCTGCCGCGGCGTCACCTACCAACAGGTCTTCGCCGACCGGGAGGCGGCGCTGGGCGAGATCGTCTCGCGATTCCACGATGTCGCCCGGCACTGCGACACCGTGCTGGTGGTCGGCAGCGACTACACCGACGTCGTCAACCCGAGCGAGTTGAGCTTCAACGCCCGGGTCGCGGTGAATCTCGGCGCGCCGCTGGTGCTTGCGGTCAACGGCTACAACCGCGACGCGCAGTCTGTCGCCGAGATCACCGCCCGCTGCCTGGCCGAAGTGGCGGCGGTACACGCCCATCCGGCGGCGGTGATCGCCAACCGCTGCGATCCGGACCGGCTCGGCGATGTCAGCCGGGCGATCACACAGCACCTGGCCGATGTCGATGTGCCGGTGTTCGCAGTCCCCGAGGTGGCGCTGTTGTCCGCCCCGACGATGGCCGAACTCTGCTCGGCCCTGGACGGCACCGTCTACAGCGGCGACCCGGAACTGCTTCGCCGGGAGGCGCTCAGCGTCATGGTCGGCGGCATGACCGCGGAGAACATTCTGGACAGGTTGTCCGAGGGTCAGGTGGTGATCGTGCCGGCCGATCGGTCCGACGTGCTGCTGGCTTTGGTGAACGCCCATGAAGCGCAGGGCTTTCCGTCACTGGCGGGGATCATTCTCAACGGCGGGCTGTTGCCTCATCCCGCTATCGACAAGCTGGTCAAGGGTCTTCGGCCGACCCTGCCGCTGATCGCCACCAGCCACCGCACCTACGACACCGCCGAAAAGGTGTCGAACACCGGTTCGCGGATCACCGTGGACGCGCTGCGCAAGGTCGACACCGCAATCGCGCTGATCGCCAAGCACATCGACGGCGCCGAGCTGGCCGAGCGGATCCGGGTGCCGGCGTCGAACGTCATCACCCCGCAGATGTTCGAATACCGGCTGCTGGAACGGGCCCGGGCCGACCGTCGGCACATCGTGCTGCCGGAGGCGACCGATGACCGGATTCTGCTGGCCGCCGGCCGGTTGCTGTCGCGCGGCATCGTCGATCTGACGTTGCTCGGCGACGAAGGTGCGGTGCGCCGCCGCGGCGCCGAGCTGGGGGTGGACCTCGACGCGGCGCGGGTGATCGACCCGGAGACCTCCGAGCTGCGGGATGTCTTCGGCGCCGAGTACACCCGGCTGCGGTCGCATAAGGGTGTGACCGAGGAGCGCGCCCGCGAGATCATGCGCGACATCTCCTATTTCGGCACCATGATGGTGCACCAGGGAATTGCCGACGGGATGGTGTCGGGCGCCGCGCACACCACCGCGCACACGATCAGGCCGGCGTTCGAGATCATCCGGACCGCGCCCGGGGTGTCGACGGTGTCCAGTGTGTTCCTGATGTGTCTGTCGGACCGGGTGCTGGCCTACGGGGACTGTGCGGTGGTTCCCGATCCCACCGTCGAGCAGCTGGCCGACATCGCGATCTCCTCGGCGGCCACCGCGGCGGCGTTCGGCATCGAACCCCGGGTGGCGCTGCTGTCGTACTCAACGGGCGAATCCGGCTCGGGTGCCGGCGTGGACAAGGTCCGTGCGGCAACGCAATTGGTGCACCAGCGTCGCCCGGACCTGCTCGCCGACGGTCCCATCCAGTACGACGCCGCCGTCGACGCGGGGGTGGCAGCGGCCAAAAGACCGGACTCGCCGGTCGCCGGCCGGGCCACCGTGCTGGTGTTCCCCGACCTCAACACCGGCAACAACACCTACAAGGCGGTGCAGCGCAGTGCCGGTGCCATCGCGATCGGCCCGGTGCTGCAGGGCCTGGCCAAACCCGTCAACGACCTGTCCCGGGGAGCGCTGGTCGACGACATCGTCTACACGGTGGCCATCACCGCGATCCAGGCGCAGGGAGCGGCCCAGTGACAGCAGGCGCGCCCGGTCTGGTGCTGGTGCTGAACTCCGGCTCGTCGTCGATCAAGTACCAGCTGGTCGACCCGGTGGCCGGGACCGCGTTGCTGTCCGGACTGGTGGAGCAGATCGGCGAGGCGGACAGCCCGGTGGCAGACCACGCCGCCGGCCTCCGGCTGATCCACCGCAAACTCACCGACTCGGGCATCGACCTGGCGGCCGTCCGCGCTGTCGGGCATCGGGTGGTGCACGGGGGTGACCTGTTCTGGCGCCCGACCCTGATCACCGACGAGGTGGTGGCCGAAGTGGCGCGGCTGGCTGAGCTGGCGCCCCTGCACAATCCCGCCAATGTGATCGGGATCGAAGTGGCCCGTAAGGACTTTCCGGGCGTTCCGCACGTCGCGGTGTTCGACACCGCCTTCTTTCATTCGTTGCCGGCCGCGGCAGCCGCCTACGCCATAGATCACGACGTCGCCTCCCGGTTCGGCATCCGCCGCTACGGATTCCACGGCACGTCGCACGAGTACGTGGCCGGCGAGGTCGCGGTGATGTTGGACCGTGACCCTGCTGAGCTGAACCTCATCGTCGCGCATCTCGGTAACGGGGCGTCGGCCTCGGCGATCCGGGGCGGGGTGGCGGTCGAGACGTCGATGGGGCTGACGCCGCTGGAGGGTCTGGTGATGGGCACCCGCAGCGGCGACATCGATGCCGGGGTGCTGTTCCATCTCCACCACACCGCCGGGTTCGGCGTCGACGAACTCGACGAGTTGCTCAACCGCCGCTCCGGGCTCAAGGGGCTGTGCGGGGTCAACGACTTCCGGGCACTGCTGGAGCAGCGTGCGGCCGGCGGCGAGGCGGGCGCGGCCGCCGGGCTGGCCTACGACGTCTATGTTCACCGCCTTCGCAAGTACGTCGGCGCGTACCTGGCGGTGCTCGGGCGGGTCGACGCCATCGCCTTCACCGGCGGGGTGGGGGAGAACGCGGCGAGCGTGCGCGAAGACGCGTTGGCCGGTCTGGACGGGCTGGGCATCGCGGTGGACCCCGAACGCAACCGCGCAGGCAAGGGCGCCCGAACCATCTCCGCGCCGGGATCGCCCACCGCCGTCCTGGTGGTCCCCACCAATGAGGAGCTGGCGATCGCGCGAGCGGCCTGGCAGTTCGTCTGAGCACCCGTCCGATGGGCGTGGTGGCAGGGGCGCTCCGGCGGTATCGGACCCGCCCGCGGCGGATCGCGGTACAGTTCCGTCCTGTGAAATGGGGCCGATCGGCATCGCTGAGTGCGCTGCTGGCTGTTGCCGCACTGGCGGTTTCGTCCTGCGGCGGTGCAGACCGGGGCGAGCCGGTGTCGGCCGAGGCCCCGGCGGCGGTCGTGGACTGCGCAGGCAAGCAGGAGCTGCGCGCCGGCGGCCCGAGCGCTCAGGCGAAGGCGATCCAGCAGTTCGTCTACGCCTACACCGCGGCGTGCCCGGGCCGGACGCTCAATTACCGCGCCAGCGGCGCATCCGCGGCGGTCGACGACTTCATCGACAACGACATCGATCTGGCCGGCTCCGAGGCGGCCCTTGATCCCGCCAAGGGGCAGCCGGAGCGGGCCGCGGAGCGGTGCGGATCGCCGGCCCGGCACCTTCCGCTGGTGTTCGAACCGATCGCCGTCACCTATCAGATCCCCGGCGTCACCAGCCTGATCCTGGACGGGCCCACCCTGGCGAAGATCTTCGGCGGCACGATCGCCAGTTGGGACAACCCCGCGATCAAGGCGCTCAACCCCGGTGCGGCGCTGCCTACGCTGCCCATCCACGTGGTGTACCGCGGCGACCGGTCGCCGAGCACCGCCGCCTTCCAGAGGTATCTCGAGGTCGCCTCGGACGGCGGGTGGATCGGCGCCGGCGAGACGTTCAACGGCGGCATCGGTGAGGCAGTCGTCGGCAACAACGGCGCCGCGGCGGCGCTGCAGGCCACCGACGGTTCCATCACCTACAGCGAATGGTCGTTCGCGGTCGGCAAGCAGCTGCCGATGGCGCAGCTCAGCTCTGCGGGCGCGGCGCCGGTGGCGGTTTCAGCCGAGTCGGTCGCCAAGGCCGTCGCCGGGGCACGATCGGTCGCCGAGGCGAACCCGCACAACGACCTGGTGCTCGAGTCGGCATCGCTGTACAAGCCCGCTGACCACGGCGCCTATCCGATCGTGTCGGCGATCTACCAGATCGTGTGCTCGAAATACCCTGACGCCGCCACCGGTATGGCCGTCAAGGCGTTCCTGCAGGCCGCGATCGGTCCTGGACAGGAGGGTCTGGACCAGTACGGCTTCGTTCCCGTGCCAGAACCCCTCAAATCCCGGCTGGTGACGGCGGTGAACGCGATCTCGTAGGCGTTTGCGGCGCCGGTGCCGGTTAGTCTGGTAGCCAATCTTTCGCCGCCGTGCGCGGCACTGTGCTCGAAGGGAGCGCCGTCGGTGAACAACCCCGAGCCGGGTTCGCGGAGCGGATCGCGATTCGGCCCGTACCAATTGGACCGGCTGCTGGGCCACGGTGTCGTGGGTGAGGTCTACCGGGCCGAAGACACCCGCAACCAGGAAGCCGTGGCGCTCACGTTGATCTGCGACTCGCTCTCCGCCGACGCGGCCTTCCGCGGCCGGCTCGAGGACGAGGCCGAGGCCGCCGCTCAGCTGACCGAGCCGCATGTCGTGCCGATCCGCGCCTACGGCGAGATCGAGGGCGTGCTCTACCTGGAAACCGGCCTGATCGACGGCACCGACCTGGCCACCGTCTTGGCCGAGGGCGGCCCGCTGAGCGCGCCGCGAGCGGTGGCCGTGGTGCGCCAGATCGCCGCGGCGCTCGACGCGGCACACGATGCCTACGTCGTGCACCGTGACGTCAAGCCTGAGAACATTCTGCTCACCCCCGACGACCTGGCGTTTCTGACGAACTTCGGTGTCGCCGCGGCCATCGCCGAACCGGGTGTGCGGGCTGAGGCGGCGTCCGGCGCCATCACCTACATGGCACCGGAGCGCCTGGCCGGCGAGCCGGTCACCCACCTGGCCGATATCTACTCGCTGGCCGTGGTGTTGGCGCAGGCCCTGACCGGGACGTGTCCGTTCTCGGCCGGCGCGTTTGACGAAGCGATCGAAGAACGCCGCACCGCCGAGCCTCCGCGACCGAGCATGTTGCGTCCCGGTCGCATTCCGGCGGCCATTGATGCGGTGCTGGCGCGCGGGCTGGCCCGCAGACCCGAGGAGCGCTACAGCAGCGCCGGGGAGTTCGCCGCTGCTGCCTACCAGGCCCTGACCGAGCCGGAACGCCACCAGGTCGCCCGGATCCTGCGGCGTGGTGAGCCCGCGCTGCACCTGCCCGCAGGCCTTGAGCCCGAGCCCCGGTTCAGCCGCACCGAACCGGTCCGGGCGCCGGGGACGCCGCCGGACCTCGGGTTCGGTGGTGCCGTTGAGGCCGGCCTGGGCGCTCCGGCCCCGGTACCGTTCCCGCTGGCGCAACTGCTGCACAGCGACCAGGCCCCGGTGATACCCACCCCGTCGCGGCGCTGGCAGCCGCCGCGCAAGCCGGTGCTGCTGGCGGCTGCGGCGATTGCCGCGGTCATGGTGGTCGGCGGCGTCGGGCAGCTGCTGTTCCGGCCCTCGTCGGCGACACCGGTGGCTGCGCCCCCGCAGGATGTGCTGCCCTTCACCGGACTCGACTTCCGGCTCGCACCGGGCGGGGTGGCGCTCGACGGTGACGGCAACGTCTACGTCGCCAGTGACGGCATGCAGGGGCGGGTGGTGCGCCTGGCCGCGGATTCGCATGCGCCGACGGTGGTGCCTTCCAGTGACCTGTACCAACCGCGCGGCGTGGTGGTCGACGGCTCCGGCAACGTGTACTTCTCCGATGCCAACAGTCGGGTGGTCAAAGTGGACGCCGGGTCCGACACCCACACGGTGCTGCCGTTCGTCGGCCTCGACGATCCCGACGGGGTGGCGGTGGACTCTGCCGGCAACGTCTATGTCGCCGACCGCGGCAGTGATGTGGTTCTGCGACTCGACGCCGACAACAACGCTCAGACCGCGCTGCCGTTCGTCGGCCTCAACGGACCCGGCGGGGTGGCGGGGGACTCCGCCGGCAACGTCTATGTGACTGACACCGGTAATGATCGGGTGCTCAAGCTGTCGGCCGGCACCAACGAACAGGTGGTGTTGCCGTTCGCCGGGATCGTCGCGCCGTGGGGCATCGCGGTCGACGATGCCGGCGACATCTACGTCACCGAACACAACCGCAACCGGGTGGTGAAACTGGCGGCCGGTGCGGCTATCCCCGAGGTGCTGCCTTTCACCGGGCTCAACGCGCCACTGGATGTCGCCGTCGACCGGCACGGCCACGTCTATGTCGCCGACCGCGGCAACGACAGGGTTGTCAAGGCGGTCGCCGGCCGTTGAGGCTCGTGCGGACTGTCTCTGTGACGGCTGCCTCACCGGACCGCCAGGTAGCATTTTTTGCGTGGACGGTAGCGTCGTGGGCCCCGAAGCGGGCATCACTTACCCGGTGACCGACGCTCCGGCGGCGACCCTTGAGCACCACGATCACGATCACGCGGGGCACCAGCACCGCGTTCGCGTCGTTCACGACGCGGGTTGGCGCCGCGCTGCGATCTGGGCCCGCCGACTGGCCTGGGTAAGCCTGATCCTGGTGGGGGTGGAAGGCGTGCTGGGCCTGTGGCAGGGCCTGGCGGCGGGTTCGATCGCCCTGACGGGCTGGGCGCTGGGCGCCATTCCCGAGGCGCTGGCCGGGGCCGTGGTGATCTGGCGCTTCACCGGCGCGCGCACGCTGTCCGACACCGCTGAGCGCCGCGCCCAGATCGGTGTGGCGATCTCGTTCTGGATCAACGCGCCCTACATCGCCGCCGAATCCGTGCACCACTTCTTCGGTGATCAGCGCAGTGAAGGCAGTGTCATCGGTATCGCGATCACCGCTGCCGCCGCGCTGGTGATGCCGATTCTGGGCCGTGCCCAGCGACGGCTCGGCGTCCGGCTGGGCTCGGCGGCAACGGTCGGTGAGGGAGTGCAGAACTACCTGTGCGCGGTCCAGGCGGCCGCGGTTCTGGTGGGGCTGACCCTCACCGCGCAGTGGGCCGGGGCCTGGTGGCTGGACCCGTTGATCGGTCTGGGGGTGGCCGGCGTTTCGGTGTGGCAGGGCTTCCGCTCCTGGCGCGGCGAGGGGGGTGGCTGCTGAGCGCTGCCGAGACGGCGACGCGCGAGAGCTGCGCCCTGTGAAAACGTGAAGTCCCGACTGCCCTGGAGCTGGTGGTGGTGCTCGACAGGAACAGTCGGGACCCGGACAGATTACGGCACCGCGGGGGCTGATGCCAACGGGCTCGGGCCCAGCCGGTAGCGGATCAACCGCGAACTGTTGGCGACGACGGCCACCGATGACGCGTTGTGCAGCAGTGCCGCCAGGACCGGGGACAATGCGCCGCCGGCGCCGATCAACAGTCCGGCGGCGTTGACCGCGATCGACATGCCGTAGTTCTGCCGGATCACGTCGACGGCCCGTGCGCCCAGGTCCCGCACGTCGAGCAGCCGGCGCAGGTCGTCATTGGCCAGGGCGACGTCGGCGGTCTCGACGGCGACGTCGGTGCCGGCCAGGCCCATCGCGATCCCCATGTCGGCCGCGGCCAGTGCCGGTGCGTCGTTGACGCCGTCGCCGATCATGCTCACCACGTAACCCTCGTCCTGGAGCTCGCGGACCACCTGCAGCTTGTCCTCGGGCAGCACCTCGGCTCGCCATTCGGTGATGCCGAGTTCGTCCGCCACTGCCGCAGCGGTCTCCGGGTGGTCGCCGGTGAGCATGATGATGCGACGAATACCTTTGGCGCGCAGCGCTTCGAGCACCTCGCGGGCCTCGGGGCGTACCTCGTCACGCAAGCTGATCAACCCGACCAGCACGCCGTCGACCGCGAGCAGCAGCGGGGTCTCGGCCTGGGCGCGCAGTTTGGTGACCCAGGCCGCCGCCTTCTTGGAGATGCGGACCTTCTCCGCGCGCAGCAGGTTGGGACTGCCCAGCAGCAGTGTGCGACCGTCGGCCCACGTGCGGATGCCCAGGCCCACCAGAACCTCGCACTCCTCATGCGGCGGGATTCTGATGCGGCGTTCCTCGGTGGAGCGGATCACCGCTTCGGCCAACGGATGCCGGGAGTGCAGTTCCGAGCTGGCGGCGTAGGCGAGTACTTGTTCGGGCTGCCAATCGGGGTGAATCGCAACGATATTGGTCACCACCGGCCGGCCCACCGTCAGGGTTCCGGTTTTGTCGAACACGATCGCGTCCACCCGGCCGGCCTGCTCGAGATGAGAACCGCCCTTGATCAGGATGCCGCGCCGCGCGCCGTTGCCGATCGCCGCGCTGATCGCGGTCGGCGTGGACAGGCCCACCGCGCAGGGGCAGGCGATCAGCAGCATGGTCATGGCCCGGCGGACATCACCGGTGAACACCAGGGTGGCCGCCGAGAGGATGAACGAGGCCGGAACGAAGCGTCGGGAGAAGTTCTCGCCCACGGTCTGGATCGGCGCCCGGTCATGCTGCGCTTCCTCGACCCGGCTGATGATGCGGCCGATCACGGTCTGGCTGCCCACCGCGGTGGCGCGGACCACCAGCCGGCCGCGCACCACCACCGAACCGGCATGCACGGTTGCGCCGGTGATCACGCTGACCGGCAGGGTCTCCCCGGTGATCGCGGACTGGTCGACGATGGCGTCGCCGTCGACGACCTCGCCGTCGACCGGGATCGCCACGTGGTCGTGGATGACGATTTCGTCGCCGATCTGCAGCGAGTCGATCGGCACCTGAACCTCGGTGTATTCGTCGGGGCCTTGGCCCAAACGCATCCAGGCGGTGTCCTGATTGCCGCGTAGCAGATCGGAGATGGCGCGCCGGGTGCGGCGCAGTGTCAGATCCTGCAGGTACTCACCGATGTTGAGCAGCCACAGCACGGTGAGCGCGACGACGTTCTCCCGAAGGACCAGGCTGGCAACGGTCGCGGCGGTGACCAGTGCGTCGGTGCCGGCCCGGCCGGACCGGATCGAGCGCAGCGCTCCCCGCAGGAAGGGATAACCCATGAAGACGGTGGCGCCGGTAGCGACGAGCTGGCCGCTGGGGCCCAGCAGGGGCGGTCGCGCGAAGACGTAGCGGCGCATCCCCAGCAGTGCCAGCGCCGCGCCGCCGATCACCATGCGCAGCACATCGGTGTTGCGGATGTCGGCCGAGCGCGGAGTGCGGGTGGGGATCAGCTCCGCGGCGACAGTGGCCGCCGACGCGATCGCGGCGAGTATCTCCGCGGGGTCGCTGCGCTGGGGGGAGTACCAGACCACCACGGCGCCCGTGCGCGGATAGGCATGCGCGGTCCGCACCCCGTTTACCCTGCCCGCGGCCTCCTCGGCGGCCACCGCGCGGCGCGAATCGCCGCGCACCCACGGGACCTGCACCCGCATGCGGCCCGCGGCGTCGGAAACGACGGTCAACTCCGCGGGCGTGATCCGTGCAGCGCCGCTGCCTGTCATCGCTGCGCTCCCCATCGTCGGGTCCGGACGGTCAGTGGTCGTGGTCGTGCGCGACGGCTGCCGCCGGCGGGGTGGCCTCCTCGCCGATGCGTTCGCGGGCCTCGGCGACCACATCGGCCACCTTCAGCCGCGCCGACTCCGCGACCTCCTCGGCCCGCCGCGTTCCGCGCAGGCCCCATTCGGTGGCGGTGACCGCAGCCTGGTGCAGCGGGGCCTTGTTCAGTGCCCGGCGTGCCACCTCGTAGGCGCTCACGCCGACCAGCCCGGTGAACACCGTCGACGCCGCTTTTGCCAGCAATCCCTGCACCGCCATGAGTCATCTCCTCGTGTCTGGGTTTCTGCGGGCCAGAGTATCAGCATATAAGCATTTATGCATGAATCGTCCGGGTGGCCGGAAGGGCCGGGCCGCTCAGCTCAGGATCCGGGTGACCTTCTCGCCGGCCCGCCGGCGCTCCTGCAGATCGGGATCGGGCCGGGCGACCTGCACCAGCGACGCGCCCACGGCGAACACCGACAGCATGTTGTCGATCAGGGCGCCCGGGGTGTCCCAGTCGTGGGCCGACCACACCCGGTCCGCCGCGGTCAGGCCCCGGGTGGCCGCGCTGGTGGCGCATGCCGCCAGCACCGCGTCGGCAGACATGCCGGCCAGGGCCGGGCCGGGGACGGTTTCGGCGGCGATCTGGTCGCCGTGCACCCGCACCGCGGTCGCATAGTCGGTGACGCCGACCGGCACCTCGGGCGCGGGCCGCCCGAACGGGTCCAGCGACAGCACCGCTACCTCGCCGCCCGTAGCGGCAACCGCGCCGTCGGCCTGCGCAAGCCGGTCGGCGGTGCACAGCGCGACATCGGCGTCGTCGCCCGAGGCGCCGAGCAGCACCTCCGCCCCGATCCACCAGGTGCCGAACAGCACCGCAGCCGTCTGCCAGTGGGCGGGCAGCAACACCGCGATACGGCTGCCCGCTCCGGCACCGAGTTCGTCGCGCAGCAGATTGCCGGTCTTGGCGGCCCAGTTCGCCAGCGTCGCCGCGGACAGCTCGATGCGCTCGGGGGTGGCGGTGCTGTGAATGGCGTCGTCGTAGTAGGTGATCCGCGGGCCCACCGGGTCGGCGCGCATGATCGGATCAAGGATCGCCGAACTGAGGTTGGTCACGTCAGGCGACGTTAGTTGACGCACTGCGGGTCGCCTGCGCCCGCGGTCAGAATGGGTGCGGCGGCGGGAATCTGGGGTGCCTGCTCGTCCGCGGCGCGGGCGATGGCGGCCACCTCGGCCCGGTCGCCGGTGCCCAGCCCCGACCCGGGCCCGGTGTAGTCGTTGGCCAGCACAACGCGCACCGCGCCGGGCGGGACGGCGTCGTTGGACACCACCGGTAGCCCGCCCAGGTCCCGGGCCACCGCCTGCGCACCGGGGTCGTCGGCCGAGGCGGCCTGCACCTGGCTGGTGCTCACGTGCGCGGCCTCGTTGTTGCCCACAGTTCCCGTCCCATAGCCCCGGGCGCCGAGCACCTCGGAGACCGCGGCGGCCAAGCCGTTGATGTCGGTGTCGTTGAGCACGCTGGCGGTGGTCTCCTCCGGGTTGTAGGCCAACAGCTCGGTCTTGCCCTGGTCCTGCTCGTGCAGCAGTGAGTCCACCCAGTCGGCCACCTGGCCGGGATCGACGCGCACCACGCTCTGCATGCCGTCATCGCTCCAGCCGGCCTCCTCCAGCACCGGGATGGTGGCGAACGCCACCTTGCCCGCGGCCAGATCCTGCAGCTTGGTGATGAAGTCCAGTACGTCCCAGCCGTCGGAGAGCACCACCGAACGCTGTACCGCCGCCTGTAGCCGCGACAGCGTGCCAGGACTGGACAGCGTCTTGCCGGAGATGACCTTGTGCGCCAGCGCGGCCATCACCGCCTGCTGGCGGCGGACCCGGTCCAGGTCGCCGTGCGGCAGTCCATGGCGCTGCCGCACGAAGCTCAGCGCCTCGCCGCCCCCGAGTCGCTGCCAGCCGGCCGGGAAGTCCGCGCCGGAGAGCTCCTCATACACCGGCTCCTTGAGGCAGACGTCGACGCCGCCGAGGGCGTCGGTGATCAGGGCGAAGCCGAGCAGTCCCACCTCGGCGTAGTGGTCGACGGTGACCCCGGTCAGGTCGGCCACCGTCTTGATCAGCGCCTCGCGCCCCGCCTCGGTGCCGCGCGCCTGCGCCTGGACCGGATCCATCCCGGTGGCCACGAGTGCGTCGGCGGTTTCCAGCCGGGTGGCTCCGTAGACGCCGTTGATCTTGGTCTTGTCCAGTCCGGGCGCCGAGACGTAGGAGTCGCGGGGGATCGAGATGGCGGTGGCCGACTTCCCGTTGTTGGGGATCCGGACCAAGATGATCGTGTCGGTGTTGGTGGCGTCGTCGTCGCCCACGCGCAGCGCCGCGAGTTCCTCGGGGGTCAGCGGATTGCCGTGCGCGTCGGTGCGGCTGTCCATGCCGACCAGCAGGATGTCGACGGCGCCATCGGAGCCGCCCTTGCCCAGCGCCATCGAGGACACGTGGAAGATGCCGTCCTCGAAGGACCGGACGCGGCTCCAGGCCACACCGGTGCCCAGGACGACGGTGACGGCCGCCACCGTGGCGATCACCCGAATCACACGTTGCGCAGGCATCACTTCAGATTACTTGTGTCACGGCTGTAACGGCGGTAGCTGAGTTCGGCGTGCCAGACCCGGCGGGACCGCCGCATAAGCCCGGCGGTTCAGCGAGGCTCGACGGAGGAGAGGTGAAGCTGGGACCGCCGAATATGCTCGGCAGCTATGACGAGCCAGCGGATCGTGATCACCGGCGCCGGCGGCCAGGTCGGTACGTTCCTGGCGGCCCGTGCCGCCCAGGCGGGGCATGAGGTGCTGGCCCTGACCTCGGCGCAGTGCGACATCACCGATCCCGCCGCCGTGGCGGGCATCGGCCTGCGACCGGGCGACGTGCTGGTCAACTGTGCGGCATATACGCAGGTCGACGCCGCAGAGGCGGACCCGGAGCGTGCGCATGCCGTCAACGCCGCCGGGCCGGGGCACCTGGCCGAGGCCTGTGCGCGCGCCGGTGCGCTGCTCATCCACATCTCCACCGACTACGTCTTCGACGGCGACTTCGGCGGCGCCGCGCCGCGCCCGTACGAGCCGGGCGACCCGACCCGGCCGCTGTCGGTCTACGGGCGGACCAAGCTGGCCGGTGAGAACGCGGTGCTCGCGGCATCCGCTGATGCGCTGGTGGTGCGCACCGCCTGGGTCTACACCGGCGCCGCGGGCGGTTCGGACTTCGTCGCGGTGATGCGGGAACGGGCGTCGAGCGGTGCGCGCGTGGAGGTGGTCGACGACCAGACCGGGTCCCCGACCTACGTCGGGGACCTCGTCGAGGCGCTGCTGTCCCTGGCCGCCTCGCCGCCGAGCACGCGGGTGCTGCACGCCGCCAACGCTGGGGCTGCGAGTCGCTACGAACAGGCCCGTGCGGTGTACGCCGCGGTCGGCGCCGATCCGGACCTGGTGCGTCCGGTCGGCAGCGCGGCTCATCCCCGTCCGGCGGCCCGGCCCGCCTACTCCGCGCTGTCGGGGGCTGAGTCGGCGCGGGCCGGCCTGCCGCCGCTGCGCCGGTGGCGCGATGCATTGTCCGCCGCCTTGGCCAGATAACCTCTACGCCGTGAGTGAGGCGCTACCGGTGGTGACGGTGACGTATTCGCCGGGCTGGCATCTTGACCGCTTCCTGGCGTCGCTGTCGTTGGCGACCGAGCGTCCGGTACGGGTTGTGATGGCCGACAACGGATCCACCGACGGTGCTCCCGAGGAAGCCGCGCAGCGGTACCCGAACGCGGAGTTGCTGCATACCGGGGCCAACCTGGGTTACGGGGGAGCGGTCAACGCCGCCGTGGCACTGCTGGACGCCGAGGGCGGCGAGCGCAGCGAATTTCTCATCGTGGCCAACCCGGACGTGCAGTGGGGCCCGGGCAGCATCGAGGCGCTGTTGGAGGCGGCAGATCGGTGGCCTCAGGCGGCGACCCTGGGTCCGCTGATCCGCGAGCCGGACGGCTCGGTATACCCCTCGGCGCGGCACCTGCCCAGCCTGATCCGCGGCGGCATGCACGCCGTGGTCGGTCCGCTGTGGCCCGGCAACCCCTGGACCCGCGCCTACCGGCAGGAGCTCCTGGAACCCAGCGAGCGGCCGGTCGGCTGGCTGTCCGGGGCCTGCCTGCTGGTGCGCCGCGCCGCGTTCGAGGCGGTCGGCGGCTTCGACGAACGCTATTTCCTCTACATGGAGGACGTCGACCTGGGCGACCGGCTGGCCAAGGCCGGCTGGCTCAACGTCTACGTCCCGTCCGCCGAGGTGCTGCACCAGAAGGGCCACGCCACCGGCAAGGACCCCGCCCGCAATCTGGCCGCGCACCACCGCAGCACCTACACCTACCTGGCCGACCGGCACACTGGCTGGTGGCGGGCCCCGCTGCGCTGGAGCATGCGGGGCGCACTGGCGGTGCGCTCACACCTGGCGGTGCGCAATGCCCGCCGCACCATGACGAAGGGACTTCCGTGACACTGAGCCAAGTCGACGCGGTCGTCCTGGTCGGGGGCAAGGGCACGCGGCTTCGGCCGCTCACCCTCTCGGCACCCAAGCCGATGCTGCCCACCGCGGGCGTGCCGTTCCTGACTCATCTCCTGTCTCGAATCGCCGCCGCGGGGATCGAGCATGTGATCCTGAGCACGTCCTACAAGCCGGAGGTGTTCTCCGAGGAGTTCGGCGACGGCGCCACACTGGGCCTGCAGATCGACTACGTGACCGAGGAGGAGCCGCTGGGCACCGGCGGCGGAATCGCCAACGTCGCGTCCAAGCTGCGCCATGACACCGCAATGGTGTTCAACGGCGACGTGCTGTCGGGGGCGGACCTGACCGATTTGCACGACTATCACCGCGAGCAGGAGGCCGACGCCACCCTGCATCTGGTGCGGGTCGGCGATCCGCGCGCCTTCGGCTGCGTGCCCACCAGCGACGGGCGGGTCACGGCATTCCTGGAGAAGACCGAAGATCCGCCGACCGACCAGATCAACGCCGGTTGCTACGTGCTGTCGCGGGAGGTCATCGACCGTATCCCGCAGGGGCGCCCCGTCTCGGTGGAGCGCGAGGTGTTTCCCGCGCTGCTGTCCGACGGCGTCAAGGTCTGCGGCTACGTCGACACCAGCTACTGGCGCGACATGGGCACACCCGAGGACTTCGTGCGCGGGTCGGCCGATTTGGTGCGCGGCATCGCGTCCTCACCGGCGCTGGGCGGCCGGCGCGGCGAGGCGCTGGTGCACGACGGCGCATCGGTGGCCCCGGGAGCGGTGCTGATCGGTGGTACGGCGGTGGGCCGGGGCGCCGAGATCGGCCCGGGTGCGCGGCTCGACGGCGCGGTGATCTTCGACGGCGTGAAGGTCGAGGCGGGCAGCGTGATCGAACGCTCGATCATCGGGTTCGGCGCCCGGATCGGGCCCCGGGCCCTGATCCGCGACGGGGTGATCGGTGACGGCGCCGACATCGGGGCGCGTTGCGAGCTGCTGCGCGGGGCGCGGGTGTGGCCCGGGGTGTCGATCCCGGACTGCGGAATCCGTTACTCCAGCGACGTCTGAGCCGGCTTTCCCGCTGACTCTGCGCTCACCGCGCACCCTTCTCGGATTTTTCCGGCGTAGCCGCAGTGTCAACGGTGGATAGTCATAGCCATGTTCACCAGGGTCCTCATCACCTGCCTCGCCGCAGTCGCCATGGCGACGCCGGCCGCCGCAGATCCGCTCGACCCGATTCCGGGTAACGGGGTCTTTCAGGTCGGCACCGATATCGAGCCCGGCCTCTACCGCACCGGCGGCTCCGGGTCGGCCTTCGGTGTGTGGATCAACAACGTGCCGACGCCGGAGTCGATGTGTTCGTGGTTCACCTACAGCACTCCCGAAGCCGCCAAGGACCATGTGGTCGCCGCGAACACCTCTGTCGGGCCGATGTATGCGAGCATTCCCGCCACGGTCAAGGCCTTCGAGTCGCAGAACTGCCAGCCCTGGACGCGGGTGACGGACTCCCCGTGAGCCGCCGGGCTCAGGCGCGATGGGTCGCGACGGCCCGCCGCACCAGGTAGGCCAAGGCGTCGTCGGCATCCGGTGGCAGCGCCGCCACCGGCCACCAGCGCAGTGCCAGTGACTCGTCGCTGATCCCGATCTGGGCGTCTGCCGGCGCGTGCGCCACGAACTGCAGATCCAGATGCCGGGTCGGCACGCCCAGCGAACACGTCACGGGATGCACGTGCACCGCCGCCAACCGCGGATCCAGCCGCAGGCCGACGATCCCGGATTCCTCGGTGGCCTCGCGCAGGGCGGCCGTGGTGATGTCGTCGTCGGAGTCCTCGCAGTGCCCACCCAGTTGCAGCCAACGGCCCACCCGCGGGTGCAGCGTCAGCAGGGTGTTCTCGCCGGTGTGGTCCACCACCAGCGCGGACGCGGTGATGTGGCCGGCAGCGCATTCGCGCCGGCACGCATCGGGGCGGGCAGCCAGAAACGCCAGCACCGAGTGCCGCAGAGCGTCCTGCGCGGAATCGGGTGCGGCCCAAGAGCTCAGGGTCGCGACGGCGGATTCGTGCAGCGTCATCGACGCACCAGTAGGTCGTCGACGGCGGCCGGGGAGCGGGGCGCAAGCGGCTCGGTCGGGTATCCGATGGCTATGGCGCCCAGGGGTTCCCAGGTGGACGGCAGATCCAGTTCGGTGCGGACCAGATCCGGGGTGAAGATGGTGGAGCCGATCCAGCAGCTGCCGACGCCGCGTACCGCCAGTGCCACCAGCAGGCCTTGGACGGCGGCGCCCACGGCGACCGTGAACATGGTGTGCTCAGCGGCGGTGCGGTGTTCATCGGGATAGTGGTGGGCGCCGTCGGGCACCATCATCGGAATGATGACTTCGGGTGCCTGGTAAAGGATTTGGCCGCGCGCCACGCGCGCCTCGACGGCTTCGGGAGCTTTTCCATCGGCCGTCAGGTCGGCTCGCCAGCGCTGCGCCATGGCGTCCAGCAGGCGGGTGCGCACCCCGGGTGTCTGCAGCCAGACGAACCGCACCGGGCGGGTGTGATGTGGCGCCGGGGCCGTCAGGGCCTCGGCGATGGCGTCGGTGATCAGCTGCGCCGGAACAGATTCGGTAGAGAATGTGCGCACCGATCGGCGCAGCAACTGCGCCTGGGTTCGTCCCATTTCGATGGCCTCGGCGGTGCCCAGCCAGAACAGGTCGTCGGAACCGGAACGCACCAGGGCCGCCGCGGTGGAGCCGTCGTCGGGACTGGAAACCCCGCGCACTACGGCCACCGGCACATCGGTGAGCTTGCCCTTGACCAGGTCGGCGGCGGCGGCGAGTTCGTCGGCGACCGCGACTTCGGTGACCACCAGCTCGTTGCCGTGCCGGTCGACGGCACCGGCGTAGCCGTTGAGCACGGTCATACCGGATGCCCCGATCGCGACGTCGATCTGTCCGTTGCGCCAGGCCCGGCCCATGGTGTCGGTGATCAGCACCGCCACCGCGACGCCGAGCCGCTCGGCCAGTCCCGCGCGCAACGCCGCCGCGCTGGCGTCGGGATCCACCGGCAGCAGCGCCAGTTCGTCGGAGCCCACATTCGACCCGTCCACGCCGGCGGCGGCCTGCACCAGGCCGATCCGATTCTCGGTGATCCAGGTGCGGCCCTTGCGGGCCAGCACTCGCACCGCCTCGGCCTCGACCAGCTGGCGGCGCAGCGCGTCGCGTGCTTCGGCGTCGTGCGGTGCCGGGACTATCCGGCCTTCGCTTTTGGACACCACCTTGCTGGTGACGACGACGATGTCGCCGTCGGCCAGCCACGGGGCGGCGGCGGCCAGGGCGGCAGCCAGATCGTCGCCCGGCCGGAACTCGCCCAGACCGGTGACCGGCAGAATCTCGACTGCGGCGGCGCTGCCGTGCTCGCTCATCGCACGCCCGCCAGGTCCATTCCGGTGCGCACCATCTCGGCGGTCGCCGCCGGGTCGGTCATCAACAGGGGGGCGGCGCGAACAGTCATGCCGGGGATGTCGGCGTCGTCGGACTCGCCCTCGTGCACCAGCCAGTAGTCCAGAATCCCGGTCGAGCTGCGTGCGCCGTAGTGTTCGCCGACCGCCCGCGAGGTGGACTCCAGGCCGATCACGCTCAAGCAGGTATCGGCCATGCCGCGTAAGGGCTTTCCGCTGATGATCGGGGAGTAGCCGACGATCGGTGCCGCGGTGGAGCGCAGCGCCGAGCGGACCCCCGGTACGGCCAGGATGGCGCCGATGCTCACCACCGGGTTGGACGGGGCCACCAGCACGATGTCGGCGCCGGTGATGGCTTCGACGGCTTCCGGTGTGGCGGCGGCCTTCTCTGCGCCCACGAAGCCGAACCCGTGGGTGGGAACCTGGGCGCGGTAGCGCACCCACCACTCCTGGAAGTGGATCGCCCGCTGGTCGCCGTCGGCGGGATCGGTGATGACGACGTGGGTTTCGCAGCTGTCATTGGTGACCGGCAGCAGACGTGCGCCCGGTTGCCAGCGCTCACACAGCGCAGACGTCACATCTGTGAGCGGATAACCGGCCCGCAGCGCCTGGGTGCGGACGAGGTGGGTGGCCAGGTCCCGGTCGCCGAGGCTGAACCAGTCCGGCTGCATTCCGTAGCGCGCCAACTCCTCCATGGCGTGCCAGGTTTCGTCCCGGTGCCCCCAGCCGCGTTCGGGGTCCACGCCGCCGCCGAGGGTGTACATGCAGGTGTCCAGGTCGGGGCAGATGCGCACCCCGTGCATCCAGGCGTCGTCACCGACGTTGACGACCGCGGTCAACTCGTGCGCAGCGGTCCCGTTGTCGGCTGAGGCTCCGGCGAATTGGCCCAAACCCAGCAGTTTCTGGACGCCGAGCAGGAAACGGGCGCCGCCGACCCCCCCGA
Source organism: Mycobacterium sp. UM_Kg1 (assembly GCF_000972925.1). Lineage (NCBI taxonomy): Bacteria > Bacillati > Actinomycetota > Actinomycetes > Mycobacteriales > Mycobacteriaceae > Mycobacterium > Mycobacterium sp. UM_Kg1. Next base: position 24,501 of record NZ_JRMK01000015.1, read on the forward strand.
CCAGAACGGTGACCTTCACAGCGCACGACAGTACCGTTGGCGGGCCGGCACCCGCCGCGGCGGACTGCCATCGCACGGCTTCGGCGGGCCCGCGGTAAGACACGCCGAGGGTCCGGTGTGGGGTAGATGACAAGGACTCGCCGGTCTCGGACACGTGGGAAATCGGTCACGAGATGGTAAGGAATTTGGCCGAGCGGCTTGACCCCGCTGATCAACCCGTGTCTAATCACACTAGTGTCATTTTCCCGGTTGGCCAGCCGATTTCGGTGTCGCAGACCGAGATTCGATCACATGTTCGAATGGCATGGTGAATATCTCGATATTCGGCCGACATAAGCAGGATCGCGCTACAGGTGAGGAGGCGGAGCATGTCCTATGAGCACCTTTGGGGCGTGATGGGGGTGGCGTCGCAAGCCAGTGCCGAGATGGCTTTGCCGACCGGGCTCGACGCGTTGCCCAGTCGGCCCCATCTGAGTCTGGTTCCCGAGCCTGAGGACTACGACGAGTTCGACCCGTTCGACCCCGAAACGGCCACCAACGAGCAGTGGCAGGACCGTGCCCTGTGCTCGCAGACCGACCCCGAGGCGTTCTTCCCGGAGAAGGGCGGCTCGACTCGGGAGGCCAAGAAGATCTGCCAGCGGTGCGCGGTTCGCAGCGAGTGCCTGGAGTACGCCCTGGCGCACGACGAGCGGTTCGGCATCTGGGGCGGGCTGTCCGAGCGGGAGCGCCGGCGCCTCAAGCGCGGCATCATCTGAACCCGCAGCGGCGCAAGCGCTGGTCAGTCGTCGATCGTCGGGTCGATGACCGAGGGTTCGACATCCAAGTAGGTGGCGACAAGCGCCACCAGAATCTCGTGCAGTAAATCGCCGAGTTCGGTGCTGTCGTTAGCCCGTTGCTCGATTGGCCTGCGGAACAACAGAACTCGAGCGCGTGTCGGGTTTCCGCGAACATCCACCCCGGCGGGGATCAAACGGGCCAGCGGCACCGGTCCGTCGGCGACGACTTCGGGCGGCCACTGCACGCTGTCGGGATCTCTGGGCGCTATCCGCGGGATCTCGTCGACTGCGACATCCAGGGAGCTCAACCGTTGCTTCCAGCGCTGCTCGATCGGCTCGTAGGCCTCCAGCACGGCCATGTCGAACCGCTCCGCCCGGGTGCGCCAGCCCGGCACGGTCGGCGGCAGCAGCGGCCCGCGGGGCTCGCGGCCGCGGCGTCGGCGGCGCGTGGCGATCACGCAGACGATGGTAACGGTTGTGCATAGGCTGCCGGGCCCTTGCGCGTGTCCGGCGCCGCGGCGGCGGGCGGCCACGATAGCCTCACGGGCGTGAACGTTCCCCGCCGTTGCTGCCGGCCAGGGTGTCCGCACTATGCGGTGGCGACGCTGACGTTCGTCTACTCGGACTCCACCGCCGTGGTCGGCCCGCTGGCGACTGCCGCCGAGCCGCATTCCTGGGACCTGTGCTTCAGCCACGCAGGCCGGATCACGGCGCCGCGCGGCTGGGAGCTGGTGCGCCACCCCGGCCCCTGGGTCTCTCCCGAAGAGGACGACCTGATCGCGCTCGCCGAGGCGGTGCGCGAGCGCGAGTCCGGGCGCTCTGCCCCCGCCAGCGGTTGGTACCCCCACAGCAATCCGGGCGACTCCCCGGCGGGGGGAGCGTCCAGCCCGGAGCCTGGGGGCGGCGTGCTGGCGCCGCCGGGTCCGCCCGGCAAGACCAACGGCCGTCGCCGCGGCCACCTGCGCGTGTTGCCAGACCCGTCGGACTGATCGAAGGTTCCGGGCTAGGCTTGAGTGTCAAGAGTCCACTTCGTCAGGAGCCCTGTCCATGTCTCGGCCCGCTGCGGCTGTCCACCGTGTGATCAAGGCGTACGACGTACGTGGCCTGGTCGGTTCGGAGATCGATGAAACCCTCGTCACCGAGGTCGGGTCCTCTTTTGCCCGGCTGATGGCCGAGGAAGGCGCCCGGCAGGTGGTGATAGGCCACGACATGCGGGACAGTTCGCCGTCGTTGTCGGCGGCCTTCGCCGAGGGCGTGCTGGCCCGCGGCCTGGACGTGGTCCGGATCGGCCTGGCCTCCACCGACCAGCTCTACTTCGCCTCGGGGGCGCTGGACTGTCCGGGGGCGATGTTCACCGCCAGTCATAACCCCGCTGCCTACAACGGCATCAAGCTGTGTCGGGCGGGCGCCAAGCCGGTGGGCGCCGACACCGGTCTGGGCCGGATCCGCGACGAGCTGATCGCCGGTGTCGACACGGCCGGTGACGGCACCGTGCCGCGCGGCACCGTCACCGAACGCGACGTGCTGGCCGACTACGCGGCATTCCTGCACTCCCTGGTCGACATCTCCGGTCTGCGTCCGCTCAAAGTGGCCGTCGACGCCGGCAACGGCATGGCCGGCCACACCGCGCCGGCGGTATTCGGATCGGTCGGGGCGATCACGCTGCTGCCGCTGTATTTCGAACTCGACGGCAACTTTCCCAACCACGAGGCCAATCCGCTGGACCCGGCCAACCTCACCGATCTGCAGGCGTTCGTGCGCGAAAGCGGCGCTGATATAGGCCTGGCGTTCGACGGCGACGCCGACCGGTGTTTCGTGGTCGACGAGCGTGGCGAGCCGGTGTCGCCGTCAGCGGTGACCGGTCTGGTGGCCGCTCGCGAGCTGGCCCGCGAGCCCGGCGCCACGGTGATCCACAACCTGATCACCTCGCGTGCCGTGCCGGAACTGGTGGCCGAGCGCGGCGGCACGCCGCTGCGGTCGCGGGTCGGGCACTCCTTCATCAAGGCGCTGATGGCCGAGACCGGGGCCATCTTCGGCGGGGAGCACTCGGCGCACTACTATTTCCGGGACTTCTGGGGAGCCGACTCGGGCATGCTGGCCGCTCTGCACGTGCTGGCTGCCCTCGGTGAACAGCAACGACCGCTGTCGGAGCTGACGGCCGACTACCAGCGTTATGCGGCCTCGGGCGAGATCAACTTCACCCTTACTGATGGAGTCGAGGCGTCCGTTCTGGTGGACGCCGTGGTCTCCTCGTTCGGAGACCAGGTCGCTGTCGACCACCTCGACGGTGTGACCGTCGATCTGGGCGGGGGCCGCTGGTTCAACGTGCGCAGCTCCAACACCGAGCCGTTGTTGCGGCTCAACGTCGAGGCGCCCGATGCCGCCGCAGTGGACGCAGTGGTGGCCCAGGTCGCCGCGCAGATCGAGGCTGTCACCGCCGCGGAGAAGTCGGGGCCGTGACCGCTTTTTCCGGCTCATTCTCCACCGTCGACCTCGATGACACCGAGGCCCTGTTGGCCGCTGACCGCGACGGTGCGCTCTGGGCCGCGTCGATGGCCGGGGCCCAGGTGCGTGCTACCGCCGCTGCGGTCGACGAGGGCGTTCTGGACGGGCTGCGCGAGCAGAGCCGCAGTTATCCGCCCCGCACGATTATCTGGCTGTCCACCCGCGGCACCGCCGCAACCGCCGGCAGCCTGCTGGCCGCAGCCCGGGGCGACTCGGCCCGCGCACCGCTGGTCCTGGCCGCCGAGACCCCGGCCTGGATCGGGGCGCTGGATGTGCTGGTGGTCGCCGGCGATGACCCGGGGGATCCGGCGCTGGTCGCCGCTGCCGCGGCCGGGGTGCGACGCGGGGTACAGGTGGTGGTGGTCGCGCCCTACGAGGGCCCGTTGCGCGACGCCACCGCGGGGCGCGTCGCGGTGCTGGAGCCGCGGATCGCGGTGCCGGCGGAGTTCGGCCTCCCGCGCTACCTGGCCGCCGGGCTGGCCATCCTCGACGCCCTGGAGGGCGCGGACGCCCGTGCCGGAACCGCCCTGGCCGACGAACTCGACGCCGAGGCGCTGCGCAACAGTGCGGCGCGCGAGCTGTTCACCAACCCGGCCAAGATTCTGGCGGACCGCATCGTCGGCCGCGATGTTGCGCTGGCCGGTGACTGCGCGGCCACCCTGGCGCTGGCCCGCCACGGCAGTGCCGCGATGCTGGGGATCGGCCGGACCACGGTGGCCGCAGCCGGGCTGGCCGATGCCATGAACGCGGTGCGGGCCCGGTCCGCCGGCGGCCACGGTGCGGCCGACATCTTTCACGACGAGCAGATCGACGGTCCGGCCGGCGACCGGCTGCGGGTGCTGGCCCTGACACTGGCTGCCGAGCGTACGGTGGTGGCTGCCCGGATCAACGGCATGCATGATGTGGATCTGGTGGCGGCCGAGGACGTACCGCTGGCGCCGGGCGCCGTGGAGGAGGCGGCGGTGGGGACGGGGGCCCTGTCGCACAGCGGGCGGGCCGAACAAGAGCTTGCGGTGTTGGCCGTGCGGTTGGAGATGACGGCCGCCTACGTGCGACTTTTGCGGGGTTGACGGGAACAGTGGAACAGCTACGCGGCGCGATACGGACCTACGCCTGGGGCTCGAGGACCGCTATCGCCGAGTTCACCGGTCGGCCGGTTCCGGCGGCGCATCCCGAGGCCGAGCTGTGGCTGGGCGCGCACCCGGGGGATCCGGCCTGCCTGGAGACCGACACCGGCGAGGTGTCGCTGCTCAGCGTCTTGACCCGCGACCCGGAGGGTCAGCTGGGCCCGTTGGCCCAAGCCCGCTTCGGTGACCGGTTGCCGTTCCTGGTCAAGGTGCTGGCCGCTGACGAGCCGCTGTCCCTGCAGGCTCACCCCAGTGCCAAGCAGGCGATCGAGGGTTACGAACGCGAGGAGCGGCTGGGGGTGCCGGTGTCCTCGCCCATTCGCAACTACCGCGATACCAGCCATAAGCCGGAACTGCTGGTGGCGTTGCAGCCGTTCGAGGCGCTGGCCGGTTTCCGGCCGGTGGCGCGCACCATCGAGTTGCTGCGGGCGCTGGCGGTGTCGGACCTGGACCCGTTCATCGACCTGCTCGGCGGCCCGCCCGGCAGCGCCCCTGCCGCTGTGCAGTCCGATGCCGACGGTCTGCGGGCGCTGTTCACCACGTGGATCACCGCGCCCCAGCCCGACCTGGATGTCCTGGTGCCGGCGGTGCTCGAAGGGGCCATCCACTACCTCAGCTCCGATGCCGGCGAATTCGCCGCGGAGGCCAAGACGGTGCTCGAGCTCGGCGAACGGTATCCCGGGGATGCCGGGGTGCTGGCCTCGCTGCTGCTCAACCGGGTCAGCCTGGCGCCGGGAGAGGCCATCTTCGTATCGGCCGGAAATCTGCACACCTACCTGCACGGGGTGGGTCTTGAGGTGATGGCCAACTCCGACAACGTGTTGCGCGGCGGGTTGACCCCCAAGCACGTCGACGTTCCCGAGTTGCTGCGGGTACTGGATTTCACTCCGACCACCGAGGAGGCCCTGCGGCCGGCCACCTACACCGATGGACTGGAGGTGGTATACCAGACCCCCGCCGAGGAATTCGCGGTGTCGCGCCTGACGCTCGACGGCCCGCACCTGGGCCACGAGGTGGATGCGCCGGCGCGCCATGACGGCCCCCAGATCCTGCTGTGCACCGAAGGCTCCATCACGGTGCACGCCAAATCGAAGACGTTGACGTTGCGCCGCGGCGAGTCTGCCTGGGTGCCTTGCGATGACGGGCCGATCCGACTGCTGGCCCAGCAACCAGCCGCCCTGTTCCGGGCGACGATAGGCCTCTAGCGTGTCGTCGTCGGGCAGTACCAAGGCCATCGTCGCGGCCCTTGCGGCCAACGCCGGTATCGCGGTGGCGAAATTCACCGGGTACCTGATCACCGGTAGCGCCGCCATGCTCGCCGAGGCGGTGCATTCGGTGGCCGACACCTCCAACCAGGCGCTGCTGCTGTTGGGTCAGCGTGTCGCCACCAGGGCGCCGGATGCGCTGCACCCGTTCGGGCATGGCCGCAGCCGGTACTTCTGGTCGTTCGTGGTTGCGCTGGTGCTGTTCAGTCTGGGCTCGATGTTCGCGCTGTTCGAGGGGTACGAGAAGCTGCGCCACCCGGTCGAGTTGAGTTCGCCGATGGTGGCCATCGTGATCCTGGTGTTGGCGATCGGCATGGAGTCCTACAGCTTTCGCACCGCTGTGGTCGAGTCGCGCCCGCTGAAGGGCCGGGGAAGTTGGTGGCGTTTCCTTCGCGCCTCGCGCAATCCCGAGCTTCCGGTGGTGCTGCTGGAGGACACCGCCGCGCTGATCGGGCTGGTGCTCGCGCTGGCCGGCGTGGGACTGTCGGTGCTGACCGGCAACCCGGTGTGGGACAGCGTGGGAACCCTCGGGATCGGTGTGCTGCTCGGCGTGGTCGCCGTGTTCCTGATGGTCGAGATGCACAGTCTGCTGATCGGCGAGGGCGCCACCATTGCCGAGGACCGGGCCATTCGGGCGGCGCTGGAGAACACCGAGAACGTCACCCGTCTGATCCACATCCGCACCCAGTATCTGGGGCCGGACGAGATGCTGGTGGGTGCCAAGATCGCGGTGGTTCCCCAACTCGACCTGGCGGGGGTGGCGGCCACCATCGACGCCGCCGAAGCCAACATCCGCGCGGCCGTCCCGGCGGCGCTGGTCATCTATCTCGAGCCCGATCTGGACCGAACCCCTGTGCCAGACTCGGTGCAGCAGAAAGGTTGATCGCCGTGTCCAAACTGTCCTACCAGCAGCTCGCCGCCGCCTGCCAGGCCGGCGGGGGGAGCACCCTGAGCGTGTCCACCGAGCTGGCACCGGCCGGGGGCAGTCACGCCGCGATCCGCCCGGCTCGCGGCTCGGGGCGCTCGGCGTCAGCCGTTGCGACCCGATTGATCGACGGGTCGCCGACGGCGACGGTGCTCATCGACGACAACCACAGCCAGGTGCAGCGCGTCGAGGCCGCGATCCTGCAGGGCATTCGCGACCAGCATCCGACATTGAGCCGGGTGCCGCGCACCCAGGTCAGCTACGAGGGCGGTCGGCTGGTGTACACCGATCTCGAACTGCCGCAACGCATTTTCGACGGGCATTTTCTCGCCGGATCGATCGACGGCAAGCCTGCGATCACACACCCGGCCTACCGGGCGGCCCGCGAGAGCACCCTCGACAATGCCCGTACCCTGCTGCGGTTGAGTCCCGGCAGCCTGGCCTTCGGCGCGATCGACTCCACTCTCGGCACGGGGCAGAGCCGTTTCCGGGGGGTGCTGTCCGGCGAGATCATCGGAGTGCTCGTCGACGGGGCACCGGCGGATTCCCGTGCCCTGGCCGACACCGGCGTGTGCTGCAGCCGGATCATCCGCACCCAGGTGCTCAGCTTCGCCGCACTGCGGCAACTGCGATTCGACTGCGGTCCGGCCGGGGACGAGGCGTGCCGGGTGCTGTTGGCCGCCTATGTGCTGGCCGGGCTGACACGCGCCAACGCCGAACTGAGCATCCGGGCCAACTGCGATCTGGTGGAGGCGGGCCCCACCACGCTGCGACTCGACGCGCGCGACGGCGAGTTCGTCGAGTTGGAGGCGCCCTCGATCGCCGAGGCCGACATGCTGCTCGAGCGGGCTCTGCTCGAGGCATATCGGGAAGCCGACATCACCTGGCACGGCCAGGTGCTGAGCGTCACCGGCGACGCGGCCGCCTACGCCGCCGCCCAGAGCGGCGGAGCGCCGCAGGACGACGCCGCGGTGAATGCGCCGCGCAGGTTGCGGTTACCGCAATTCATCGAAGCTCGGCGCGCCGGCGCAGCCCGATAGGGCATAAGCCGGGCCGGGGCGCAGTCGCCACGCCCGGTGCTCAGCCGGGCAGTTCGATGGCCGCGAAATTCACCGTCGCCGTGGCGGCAAGCTGGTCGTCGTTGCCCCGGTAGATGTCGACCTGGACCACCACGGAACGCCGCCCCGTGCGCAGGATGGTTGCCACCGCGCGGGCGGGACCGATCGTGATCGGTCGCAGGTACCGGACGAACAGATCCGTGGTGGCAATACCGTTGCCGAACCGGGTGCTGCGCGCGGCCAGCTGACCGGCCGCCACATCCGCCATGGTGGCGATCAAACCGCCCTGTAGGCCGCCTGCGGTGTTGACCACCCGCTCGTCGACCGGCATCTGCAGAGTCAGGGTGCCGTCGGCCGACGGCACCTCGTGCAGACCGAGCTGATCGAACAACTCCCGGAGCGATTGGGGTGCGGTCACGTCGGTTCGACCGCGGTGTCCCAGGCCTGCAGCAGGGTGCACAGTATCTCTTCGGCGCGGCCCAGTCCGGCCAGATGACTCTCGCCGGGGATCGGGTAGAGCCGCGCATCGGGAAGCAGCGCCACCGCATGTTTGCCGTGCGAGAACGGCACGATGTGGTCGGCGTCGCCGTGCCACCAGTGCACCGGCACGTGCACGTCGCTGAGGCGAAAGCCCCACGGGCGGGCGAACAGGACGGCGTCGGCGATCGGGGCGGCGAGTTGCTTGCGGGAACCGTTGAGCAGGTCGTCGAGGAACATCGCCTTGAACTCCGGGCGGGACAGCATCTCGCGGTCACCGGCGGGGGACAGCCGGGCGTAGAGCTCCAGCGCCGGAGAGGCGACCGGGCGGACCATGCGGATCAGGCTGGCGGCCAGCATGCTGATCGGGCGTCCGGCGCGGTCGAGTACCGGTTCGGCGAGCCGGGCCAGCCGCATCAGGTTGCTGTCGATGGCCTCAGGGCCCACCGCCGGGGCAACGCCGCCCAGAATGCCGGCCGCCACCACCCGGTTGGGCATGGCCGCCGCGCACGCCAGCGTGTAGGGCCCGCCCCCGGACAGGCCGATGATCGCCATCTTGTCGATCCCGAGGGTGTCGGCCACGGTCCGCAGATCATCGGCGAACTCAGACACCGTCTCGTACTGGAAGGGAGTGGAGGAGCCGATGCCGGGCCGGTCCACTCCGATCAGGCGGATGTTGGCTTCGGTGGCATACAGCCGGGCCTCGACGGGAATCTGCCGCCGGGCGCCGGGCGTGCCGTGGAGCCAGAACATTGCCCGGCCCTGCGGTGCGCCGAACTCGGCGAATCCGAGCTGCCGGTCCTCTCCGACGGCGATGTTGCCCTCCATCTGAGGACGGGCGATCTCATAAGCCATCCTCGGAGTCTGACACGCGCGTGCCCGCCCGTTCACCCCCGGCCGCAGGCTCGGGGACCGGTGTCGACATTTCGGTGGGCTGCGTACGGCCGCGCAACGTCGCCGAGCCGTGGTGTGTCCAGCGCGCACGTTCGGCTTCGTCGGCTCGCTCGAGCGCGGTCGCCGAGCACAACACCCGGGCCGCGACGGCCTTGGCGCGGTCGGCCAGCCGGGCGGCCTCGTTGACGGCATCGCCGACCACGGTGTACTCGTAACGGTTCTCGCTGCCGATGTTTCCGGCGAACACCGGCCCCGCCGAGACGCCGATCCCGAAGTCCACCAGTGGCAGCCGGCGAAGCCTGGCGATCAGGGTGCGGGCGGTGGCAAGCGCGGCCCCGGCCGCCCCGTCAGACGGGACGGGCGCGCCGAACACCGCCAGGGCCGCGTCACCCTGAAACTTGTTGATCGAGCCGCGCTGGGCGTCGACCGCGTCCACCACGATGCGGAAAAAGTCATTCAGCACCTCGGCGACCTCGTCCGGGGGATGGGTGGCGGCCAGTTCGGTGGAGCCCACCAGATCGATGAACAGAATCGCCGCCTCCTGCACGCAACCGGACAGCGCGAGCTCTTGTTCCACCGCAAGCCGGGCGACATCGGAGCCCACGTGCCGGCCGAACAGGTCCTGGAGCCGGTCGCGTTCGGCGAGCCCGGCGACCATGCGATTGAAACCGGTCTGCAACCGGCCGATCTCGGACTGCTCGTAGACACCGACCGAGGTGGTCATCTCGCCGTGCTCGACGCGGGCCATCGCGTTGACGACCTCTCCGACCGGATCGGAGATCGAGCGCGACACCAGAATCATCGCGCGCACACCCAGCAGCACCGCCACGACGCACAGCACCAGTACGGGTATCTCCACCGACGACTCCGGGTCGATGATCCAGCCCATCCGCCGGCAGACGATCAGTGCGATGATCGCCGCCGACGGCAGCGCGCAGGTGATGAACCACATGGTCACCAGTCGGGCCAGCACGCCGGGGGCGGTCGCGCGCACGTGAGAGCCGTGCCAGGCGGCGGCCACGATCGGCCGCAGTGTCCGCTGGGTGAACAGCATGCTGGTGCTCACCGACGCGGCGCCGCCGAACACGATGATGGTGGCCAGCAGAGCGAGCAGCCCCGCATTCTGCGAGCGGCTTGCCGCCAAGCCGACGATTCCACCGATCAGCCAGGTGCCCAGGACGATCGCCGACTGCCGGTGCAGGAGGTTGCCGGCGAAGCGCCGTTGTTCGCGATCCGGCTGGACCCCGGCGCTGTACCAACGCACCGACGGCGCGATGCTTGCGCTTCCCAGAGCGATCACCGAGAGGGTGCCCAGGGAGACCAGCGCCACCACCGTCACCACATTCGGCCACGACAGCAGGGTGGAGTCGGTCAGTGGGGTCTCCCCGTTGAGCGACACCACCACGGCGATCGCCTCGGCGCTGGTGAGCAGGTGTGCGAAGGCCAGCCCGGCCGCGTAGTCGCGGACCCGCACGGGGGTACGTGGCCGCGCGCCTGCGCTCGAACCTGCAGTCGTCATCGCGGTGGAGCCCATCCCTGAGTGCGTTGTGCTCTCAAGGTATACGGATGCCGCGGAACGTGACGTGCCGCCTGGGATATACAAAATGATGTTGAATGTCTAGACAACAGACGTTTCCATCTGTAGTGTCCAGCCTTGACAGTGATTCAGCTCACAGGAGTGGGTGTGAGGGGACGCCCAATCCGCGGAGATGTGGCGGGACAAGAGCGTTGGGAGTCGAAGATGTCCGCACGAAACGGTGTTGAACGCGCGTGGTTCGGCGGCGCCGCGCAGCGCGTTGGCGAGCAGGATGGCGCGATGAGCGGCAGCGTCGGTGTGATGCCAGCTAATCTCGCGGTCGTGAAACGAATCCCCTACGCCGAGGCATCCCGGGCGCTGCTGCGCGACTCGGTGCTCGACGCGATGCGGGACCTGCTGACCAGCCGGGACTGGTCGTCGATCACGCTGGCCGCGGTGGCGCAGGCGGCCGGTGTCAGTCGCCAGACCATCTACAACGAATTCGGTTCCCGCCAGGGCTTGGCGCAGGGCTACGCGCTCAGGCTGGCCGATCGGCTCGTCGACGCCGTCGAGGACGCCATCTATCGCAATGTCGGCGATGTGCACGCGGCGCTGTTGGAGGCGTTCCGGACCTTCTTCACCGAGTCGGCCGTCGACCCGTTGGTGATCTCGCTGCTGACTGGCGTCGCCAAGCCCGATCTGCTGCAGATCATCACGACCGACAGCGGCCCGATCATCACCCGTTGCTCGCAGCGTCTCACGTCGTCGTTCATGCACAGCTGGGTCAAGGCCACCGAGGAAGACGCCGGGATTCTGTCCCGGGCCGTGGTGCGGCTGGCCATCAGCTATGTCTCGATGCCCCCGGAAGCCGACCACGATGTCGCTGCTGACCTGGCCCGATTGTTCACCCCCGCGGTCGAGACTTACGGTGTTATCGACACCGAATGACCCGCCCGAGCGGTCTGCGGCCTGCGCCGGTAGCTTGTAGCGGAGCCAATTTCACCGAATCCTTAACGGGGGCGTACTGATGAGTTTGACCGCGGACAGCCGTAACGGAATCGACTTCAAGGTCGCCGACCTGTCGCTGGCCGAGTTCGGCCGCAAGGAGATCCGTCTGGCCGAGCACGAGATGCCGGGCCTGATGGCCCTGCGGCAGGAGTACCACGGGGTCAACCCGCTCAAGGGCGCCCGCGTCACCGGCTCGTTGCACATGACCATCCAGACCGCGGTGCTCATCGAGACCCTGGTCGACCTCGGTGCCGAGGTCCGGTGGGCCTCCTGCAACATCTTCTCCACCCAGGACCACGCCGCCGCCGCGGTCGTCGTCGGGCCGCACGGCACCGTTGAGGAGCCCAAGGGCACCCCGGTCTTCGCCTGGAAGGGCGAGACGCTCGAGGAGTACTGGTGGTGCGCTGAGCAGGCCCTGACCTGGGAGGGCGAGCCGGCCAACATGATCCTTGACGACGGTGGTGACGCCACCATGATGGTGCTGCGCGGCGCCCAGTACGAGAAGGCCGGCGTGGTCCCGCCCGCAGAGGAGGACGACTCCGCAGAGTGGAAGGTCTTCCTGGACCGGCTGCGGGAGGGCTACGAGAACGACAAGAACAAGTGGACCACGATCGCCGCGTCGGTCAAGGGTGTCACCGAGGAGACCACCACCGGCGTGCTGCGCCTGTACCAGCTGGCTGCCGCGGGTGAGCTGGTGTTCCCGGCGATCAACGTCAACGACTCGGTCACCAAGAGCAAGTTCGACAACAAGTACGGCTGCCGGCACTCGCTGATCGACGGCATCAACCGGGGCACCGACGTGCTCATCGGCGGCAAGAAGGCGTTGGTCTGCGGCTACGGCGACGTCGGCAAGGGCAGCGCGGAGTCGCTGGCCGGCCAGGGCGCGCGGGTGACCGTCACCGAGATCGACCCGATCAACGCACTGCAGGCCCTGATGGACGGATTCGACGTCAAGACGGTCGAACAGGCCATCGCCGAGGCCGACATCGTGGTCACCACCACCGGCAACAAGGACATCATCACCCTCGAGCACATGAAGTCGATGAAAGACCAGGCCATCCTGGGCAACATCGGCCACTTCGACAACGAGATCCAGATGGCCGCGCTGGAGAAGTCGGGTGCCCACAAGCTCAACATCAAGCCGCAGGTCGACCAGTGGACCTTCCCCGACACCGGTAAATCGATCATCGTGCTGTCCGAGGGCCGGCTGCTGAACCTGGGCAACGCCACCGGGCACCCGTCGTTCGTGATGAGCAACAGCTTCTCCAACCAGGTGATCGCTCAGATCGAGCTGTGGACCAAGGGCGACGAGTACGACAACGAGGTCTACCGGCTGCCCAAGCACCTCGACGAGAAGGTGGCCCGCATCCACGTCGAGGCCCTGGGCGGCACGTTGACCAAGCTCACCAAGGAGCAGGCCGAGTACATCGGCGTCGACGTCGAAGGCCCGTACAAGCCGGACCACTACCGTTACTGATCCCTTTCCGCGCGAGCAGACGCAGAATCGCACCATGGGTTATCCATGCGTGCGATTCTGCGTCTGCTCGTCGGATTAGGCTCGGCGCGTGCTGATCGCGATAGAGGGCGTGGACGGCGCCGGCAAGAACACCTTGTCGCAGGGGCTGCGCGCAGCCTTCGAACACGCCGGTCAGACGGTGGCCACCTTGTCCTTCCCGCGCTACGGCGACTCGGTGACCGCGGATGTGGCCGCCGAGGCGCTGCGGGGCGGTCACGGCGACCTGGCCGACTCCGTCTACGCCATGGCGATGCTCTTCGCCTTAGACCGTGCCGGAGCCAAGGAGCGGATTGCGTCCCTGCGCGCCGCCAACGACGTGGTGATCCTCGACCGTTACGTCGCCTCCAGCGCCGCCTACAGTGCGGCGCGCCTGCATCAGGACGCCACCGGCGAGGTGGTGGCGTGGGTGCGAGAGCTGGAGTTCGGCCGGCTCGGCCTACCCACACCGGACTGTCAGGTGCTCCTCGACGTCCCGGCGGAGTTGGCCGCGCAGCGCGCCCGGCACCGCGAGGATCGCGACGCCGCACGCGCCCGGGACAGCTACGAGCGTGACGACGGCCTGCAGCGGCGCACCGGAGAGGTATACCGCGGTTTGGCAGGGGCGGGGTTCGGCGGACGCTGGCAGGTAGTCGGCCCGACGGTCGATCCGGCCGCTCTGGCGGCTGCTGTGACGGCGGAAAGGCACGGGTAACTCTGCGAAACGCCCGTGTGATAGCCGCGTTTTGTCTCAATCTGGTGACACCATGTACGGCATGAGGCAAAGGATCCTTGTCGTCGACGACGACGCGTCGCTGGCCGAGATGCTCACCATTGTGTTGCGTGGGGAGGGTTTCGACACCGCGGTCGTCGGTGATGGCACTCAGGCGCTGACCGCGGTGCACGAGCTTCGGCCCGACCTGGTGTTGTTGGACCTGATGCTGCCCGGAATGAACGGCATCGACGTCTGCCGGGTGTTGCGTAAGGACTCTGGTGTGCCGATCGTGATGCTCACCGCCAAGACCGACACCGTTGACGTGGTGCTCGGGCTGGAATCGGGTGCTGACGACTACATCATGAAGCCCTTCAAGCCCAAGGAGTTGGTGGCCCGGGTCCGCGCCCGGCTGCGCCGCAACGACGACGAGCCGGCGGAGCTGCTCTCGATCGCCGACATCGACATTGACGTGCCGGCGCACAAGGTGAGCCGGGCCGGCGAACAGATCTCGCTGACCCCCCTGGAGTTCGACCTGCTGGTGGCGCTGGCACGCAAGCCGCGGCAGGTGTTTACTCGTGAGGTGCTTCTCGAACAGGTCTGGGGATACCGCCATCCGGCGGACACCCGACTGGTGAACGTGCACGTCCAGCGCCTGCGGGCGAAGGTGGAGCAAGATCCGGAGAACCCGACTGTGGTGTTGACCGTCCGAGGAGTGGGTTACAAGGCCGGACCTCCGTGATCCCCGCCGGGGAGAAGCGCAGGTGATCCTCGCTTCTCCGACGGGGCGCCGCGCCGGTGATGCTGTGGGGGTACCTCCCGTCTGCGGGGGAGAGAAACGCACGTGATCTTCAGTTCCAGACGACGCCCCCGACGGCCGGGACCGCTGCTGCTCGGTGTGAATACCGTGCGCCGCGCGGTGCAGGCCGCCTGGCGTCGTTCCCTGCAGCTGCGGGTGGTGGTGCTGACGCTCGGGCTGTCGGCCGTGGTGATCTTGGGCCTGGGCTTTGTGCTGACCAGCCAGATCACCGATCGCGTGCTCGACGTCAAGGTCCGGGCAGCCACCGAACAGATCGGGCGGGCGCGGGTCACCGCCGGCGAGATAGTCGGGGGTGAGGAGGCCCGCTCGCTGAGCTCGAGTCTGCAGCTGGCACGCAACACGCTGATGTCCAAGACCGACCCGGCTGCCGGCAGCGGAACCGCCGGCGCATTCGACGCGGTACTGGTGGTGCCCGGCGAGGGCCCGCGTGCGGCGACCTCCGCGGGCCCGGTGGACCAGGTCCCGCCCGCGCTGCGCGAATTCGTCAAGGCCGGCCAGGTCAGCTACCAGTACGCCACCGTCCACGTCGAGGGCTTCTCCGGTCCGGCCCTGGTGATCGGGACCCCGACGACGTCGCGGATCACCAACCTGGAGCTGTACCTGATCTATCCGCTGGGCACCGAACGCAACACGATCAGCATGGTGCGCGGCACCATCGCCACCGGTGGCCTGGTGCTGCTGGTACTGCTGGCCGGTGTCGCCCTGCTGGTGTCGCGACAGGTGGTGCTGCCGGTGCGGTCCGCCTCCCGGATCGCCGAGCGGTTCGCCGAGGGACACCTGTCTGAGCGGATGCCGGTGCGCGGCGAAGACGACATGGCCCGGCTGGCGGTGTCGTTCAACGACATGGCCGAGAGCCTGTCTCGCGAGATCACCCAGCTTGAGGAGTTCGGCAATCTGCAGCGCCGGTTCACCTCCGACGTCAGTCACGAATTGCGTACCCCGCTTACCACGGTGCGGATGGCCGCCGACCTGATCCACGACCACAGTGACGATCTCGAACCCTCGCTGCGGCGTTCGACCGAGTTGCTGGTCAGCGAGCTGGACCGTTTCGAGTCGCTGCTCAACGATCTGCTCGAGATCTCCCGCCACGACGCCGGCGTGGCAGAGCTGTCCGTGGAGTCGGTGGACCTGCGGTCGACGGTCAACAGCGCACTGGAGAACGTGGGGCATCTGGCCGCCGACGCCGACGTTGCGCTCAAGGTGGACATGCCTGCGGAGCCGGTGATCGCTGAGGTCGACCCGCGCCGGGTCGAACGCATCCTGCGCAACCTGATCGCCAACGCCGTCGACCACGCCGAACGCAAGCCCGTGGTGATCCGAATGGCCGCCGACGTCGATACGGTGGCGGTGACGGTGCGCGACCACGGAGTGGGGTTGCGGCCGGGTGAGGAGAAGCTGGTGTTCAGCCGATTCTGGCGCGCCGACCCCTCTCGGGTGCGGCGCTCCGGCGGGACCGGGCTGGGACTGGCGATCAGCGTGGAAGACGCCCGGCTGCATCAGGGCCGACTGGAGGCCTGGGGCGAACCGGGCAAGGGGGCCTGTTTCCGCCTCACCCTGCCGCTGGTGCGCGGACACAAGGTGACCACCAGCCCGCTGCCGATGAAACCGGTGAGCCCCGCTGAGCGGCGTGAGCGCCGTCAGCGCGCCCGCGAGCACGCGGAGAGGATCGGATGATGCGCCGCATCCGTACGGCGGTGCTGATGCTGGCCGTGAACGCGGTGGTCCTCGCGCTCGCGGGGTGCGCCGGGGTGCCCAGCAATTCGGCGCCGCAGGCTGTCGGCACGGTCGAATCGCCGCCGCCGTCGGTGTTGCCCAAACCCACCCCGGGTATGGATCCCGACGTTCTGCTGAGGGAATTTCTCAAGGCGACTGCCGATCCGGCCAACCGGCACCGCGCGGCGCGGCAGTTCCTCACGCAGGAGGCGTCCGACTCCTGGGACGACGCCGGCAGCGCCCTGCTGATCGACAACGTGGTGTTCGTCGAGACGCGCAGCGCCGGACGGGTGGCGGTCAGCATGCGCGCCGACATCCTGGGGTCCCTGTCGGACATGGGGGTGTTCGAGACCGCCGAGGGGGCGCTGCCCACCCCCGAGCCGATCGAACTGCTCAAGACTTCCGACGGGTGGCGCATCGACCGGCTGCCCAACGGAGTCTTCCTGGACTGGCAGCAGTTCCAGGCCACCTACAAGCGCAATACGCTCTACTTCGTCGACCCGACGGGTAAGACCGTGGTTCCCGACCCGCGCTACGTCGCGGTTTCCGACCCCGACCAGCTCGCGACCGAGCTGGTGTCCAAGCTGATCGCCGGCCCGCGACCGGAGATGGCCGGGGTGCGCAACTTGTTGTCGGCGCCGGTTCGGCTACGCGGGCCGGTGACCCGCGCCGATGGCGGCAAGAGCGGGGTGGGTCGAGGCTATGGCGGGGCCAAGATCGACCTGGACAGCTTGTCGACCACCGACCCCAACACCAGAAAATTGCTTGCCGCGCAACTGATCTGGACGCTCAACCGGGCCGACATCAAGGGGCCCTATGTGATCGACGCCGACGGTGCGGCGCTCGACGACAGGTTTCCCAACGGGTGGACGACCTCGGACGTGGCCACCACCGACCCGGGTGCCTCCGACGGTGCCGGCGCCGGGATTCACGCACTGGTGGGCGGATCGCTGCTGGTCCTCGACGGCCAGCAGGCCAACCGCGTGCCCGGGGCGTTCGGGCGGGAGCCCGATCAGGAGTCGTCCGCGCTGTCGCGCAACGGGCGCCAGGTCGCATCGGTGGTGGTTCACCCCGGTGATCCGGAGTCCACGTTGTGGATCGGCGACCTCGGCGGCGAGGCCGTGCAGGCAGCGGAGGGCCACACCCTGTCGCGGCCGAGTTGGTCGCTGGACGAGGCGGTCTGGGTGGTGGTCGACGGCAACAACGTGCTGCGGGCCATCCAGGAGGTGGCAACCGGCCGGCCGGCCCGGATTCCGGTCGACTCCGGGGCGGTTTCGGCGCGATTCCCCGGCCCGATCAGCGAGCTGCAGCTGTCCCGGGACGGCACCCGGGCGGCCATGGTGATCGGCGGCCAGGTGATCCTGGCCGGCGTGGAGCAGATGCCTGGCGGCCAGTTCACCCTGCACTACCCCCGTCGACTGGGTTTCGGGCTCGGCTCCTCGGCGGTATCGCTGAGCTGGCGCACCGGTGACGACATCGTGGTGAGCCGGTCGGATCCCAAACATCCGGTGTCCTACGTCAACATCGACGGGGTGAACTCCGATGCGCCCAGCGGCAATCTGCAGCCCCCGGTGAGCACCATCGTCGCCGATCCCTCGACGGTGTATGTGGCCGATCCGCGTGGCGTGCTGGCGCTGTCGTCGGCAGCGGCCGAGGACGAGCAGAGCTGGTCGCCGATCGGGCCGTTCATGGTCGGCGGCGCGGTCCCGGTACTGCCGGGTTAAGCCGCCAGCAGCGCCGCCATCCGTCCACACGTGTGAATTATCTGTGTAAAAGCCGTGGAAACTGCCGGTCTCTGACGGTGTCAAGGTGCCGAAGCCGAGTTGCGCGGTGGGGAGTGTCGGGCCCGCCGGCCTTCGTCCTGGCCCCGGAGATAAGTGTCTTATCGCCCGCCTGAATTGGCGCAACGGCAGTTCGGGCGCCAAAAATTTCGGCCCAGACGCGGGCCTGTCTGCATTCACGACCGAACTAATTGCAATTGTCCGACATGGCGGGGGTTGCCACCGCTTCAGCGCGGGAAGTCGGGCCATGTCCGCTGGAAAAGGCAGGGTTTGGTGGCCCTGCACTGGGGGCCGTTGAGACGGCGGCTGGTCTCAAAAGGCGCCGATGATCCACCAAATTTACAATTCACGCATTCTGTGACCCGCCGAGTTGGCGATGTAAAGAGACTGGACACCGGCCTCATGCAAAAATCACGGAATGATAACGAATCAATCACGGAGAAGTAACAATGGCTAATTCAGCATCAACCTAAGAATCGGCTGTGCCATACGCTGCCGAAATCCGAGTCGCCGACCAGGCCGGCCCCGACGTCAGGAGCGGATCATGCGACAGGCCCTTCGTCCGTACATCACGACCGGGGCCGTGCTCTTCGGCGCCAGCGTCATCACCGTCGCACCGATCACGCCGCTGCCATCTGACGTCCAGACGCGGCCCGTGACGCTGGCCGGGGACACGGCAGACATCATCGGGCCCTACCAGGACCTCTACGCCAACACCCTGGCCAACGTGCAGGCCATGAACCAGCAGTGGCTTGCCCAGCCGTTTCCGGTACTGCAACAGATCGTCACCAACTGGACGGGCTATCTGGAGCAGCTCAGCGCCGATCCGCAGTCGATCGGTGGCGTGCTGGAGAACATCTCCAACAATGTGCAGCAGGTGAGCAGCCTTCTGGCGACCCTGCTCCCGGTGATCGGTGCCCAGATCCTGCCGCTGCCGGCGCCGATATCGGTGGACCTCTCGGTGCCGCTGGCCATGTTGATCGCCGGTCTCGGGCCGACGGTGGCCACCCTCAACGAGCTGAACGGAATCATCGGCACCATCCAGGCGGCCACCGATCCGCAGGACGTCCTCACCGCGCTGCTGACCGCCCCGGCCCACTTGCTGAACGCCTACCTCAACGGCTCGGACAACCTCGATGTGCTGGGCGTGAGCATCCCGGCGTTCAACGGGTTGCTGGTTCCCACGCAGACCCTCGACACTCAGCTGCCCGTCGGAGAACTGCTGACCCAGCTCGATGGACTGCTCGGCGGCCTGGGCACGGTGCTCAACGCCTTGGGCGGCGACGACATCGACCTGGGCGGAGTGCTCGACCACGTGCTGACCACACCGCTACCGGGGCTGCTGGGTGACCTCGGGCTCGGCAGCATGACCCTGGGCGGCCTGCTCGACGGTGTCGGAATGGGCGGCCTGGGTCTCGATCAGGTGCTGGGGACCTTCGGGTTGGGGGACGTGACGCTGCCCGACGTGCTGGGCGACCTGGGATTGGGCGGCCTGACGCTGGGCGGCCTGCTGGGCGGCGTGGGCCTGAACGGCGTGATGTTGGGCGACCTGCTGGCCGACGTCGGCATGGGGGATATGACGTTGACGGGGCTGCTGGGTGGCGTGGGCCTGGGCGACACCACGTTGGCCGAACTCTTGAACGATGTCGGAGTGGGTGACACGCCACTGTCGGAGCTGCTGGCAGATGTGGGCCTGGGCGGTGCTGGGCTGGCCGGGCTGATGGAAGACCTGGGACTGGGAGACCTGACGCTGGTCGGCTTGTTGGAAGGCGTCGGGCTGGGTGACCTCACGCTGCCCGCCCTGCTCGGTGGCGCCGGGCTGGGGCACATCACGTTGCCCGGGCTGCTGGACGGCGTCGGGTTGGGCGACACCACTTTGGTCGGCTTGCTGGACGGGGTGGGCTTGGGCGGTCTGGACGTCGGG